>JAEUOG010000029.1 GCA_016790815.1 Dechloromonas sp. | reverse complement strand
AATGTAACGCGCCCGATTTTCGATGGATTGCCATGCGTACCAAAGGTCGCCGGTCTTGGCCATCATCAGGTATCCCTGAACGTTGGCCTTGCTCTCTTCCAGTTCCCTGTCGTTATAGCCACGGTCGCAATGGGCGCGCTCATGCCACTGGACAAAGGTCGTATCGTCCAGGGCGACCGCAGTCTCTTTCGACACGAACACGCGGCACACGCCGTCTGGCGTAACCCGCCGAGCGAAGGACAAACCAACTGGGGCGCCAGTCGCCGCTGTCACCAGACCGGTGGAGATAGCCTCGATGCGGGGCGTCGTGGGTGGCGCCGGATAGATGCGCAATGGCGTGAAGCCCAGCAGCTCGAAGACTGCCGGAGGCACCTCCTCGGCGAGACTTTCCGGCGTGGCATAGTCTTCTGGCTGATCCCATTTCAGGGGTGTGACTCTCGGCGGCGGGGACGTCTTGTCCAGAAACAGCCGCGCGCGGGCTGATTCCGACATCTCTGTGGCTAACGACGGCTGAGCGATGGCCATCAGGAGCAAGATTGTCGCCGCCAGAGAGAATGATCTATAGGCCGAAAGCTGCATTTCAGAAAAAGGCATTTAAACGTTCCCCAGCGTCACCATCAACTCGCCCTGCGCATTGTGCGGCTTGCTGCGCGATGAGCGGCGGCGCTGGTAGGCGCCCTGGCTGTTCATTTCCCAGCCTTGCTGGTTGTCGGCCAGGTAGAACTTGAGGCCTTCGGTGATGACACGCTTTTTGAGCTTGGGATCGAGGATGGGGAAGGCCAGTTCGATGCGCTTGAAGAAATTGCGCTCCATCCAGTCGGCGCTGGAGAGGTAAACCGTTTCCTTGCCACCGGCCAGGAAGTAGAAGATCCGGTGGTGTTCGAGGAAGCGGCCAATGATGGAGCGGACGCGGATATTCTCGGAAAGGCCGGGAACGCCGGGGCGCAGGGCGCAGACGCCGCGAACGATGAGGTCGATGTCGACGCCGGCTTTCGATGCTTCGTACATGGCGTTGATGACCTCCGGTTCGACCAGCGAGTTCATCTTGGCGACGATGCGGCCTTTGCCGCCGGCCTTGGCAATTTCCGCTTCGGCCTGGATGCCGGCGACGACGTTCGGCTGCAGCGTAAACGGTGCCTGCCACAGGTGTTTTAGGGTGCGCGCCTTGCCCAGCCCGGTCAGCTGCTTGAAGACTTCGCTGACATCGTTGGTTACGTCCTCGTTGGCTGTCATGAGGCCGAAGTCGGAGTAGAGACGGGCAGTACGCGGGTGGTAGTTGCCGGTGCCGAGGTGGGCGTAACGCTTGAGGCCGCCTTCTTCGCGGCGCACGATGAGGAGCGCCTTGGCGTGCGTCTTGTAGCCGACGACACCATAAACGACATGGGCGCCGACACTTTCCAGCTTGGTCGCCCAGCTGATGTTGGCCTCTTCGTCGAAACGGGCCATGATTTCGACGACGACGGTGACTTCCTTGCCGTTCTGGGCGGCGCGGATCAGCGATTCCATGAGCACCGAGTCGGTGCCGGTGCGATAGACCGTCATCTTGATCGCCACCACGGCCGGATCGGTCGCCGCCTGGCTGAGAAACTCGATGACCGGCGCAAACGACTGGTAGGGGTGGTGTAGCAGGACATCGTTTTTGCGGATGCTGTCGAATATATTGACACCCTTGCCGACCGCCTTGGGCAGGCCGGGAACGAAGGGGCTGAATTTCATGTCCGGGCGATCGACCCAGTCCGGCACCTGCATGAGGCGGACCAGATTGACCGGTCCGTTGACGCGATAGAGATCGGCCGGCTTGAGGCCAAACTGGGTGAGCAGAAACTCGGTCATCGTCGGCGAGCAGTTCTCCGCCACTTCGAGACGCACGGCGTCGCCAAAATGGCGCTGCGGCAATTCGCCCTGCAACTTGGTACGCAGGTTGGTGACTTCCTCCTCATCGACGAAGAGGTCGGAGTTGCGCGTGGCGCGGAACTGGTAGCAGCCGAGAACGGTCATGCCGGTGAACAGCTCGCTGACGAATTCATGCAGGATCGACGACAGGAAAACGAAGCCGTAGGCGCAGCCGGCCAGTTCTTCCGGCAGCTGGATGACGCGCGGCAGGACGCGTGGTGCCTGGACGATGGCCGCGTTGGAACTGCGTCCGAAAGCATCCTTGCCTTCGAGTTCGATGGCAAAGTTCAAACTCTTGTTCAGCACTTTCGGGAAGGGGTGCGACGGGTCGAGCCCGATTGGCGTCAGCACCGGCACCATTTCACGGGTGAAATAATTGCGGATCCATTCGCGCTGCGCCTCGTTCCACGTCGAGCGGCGCAGGAAGCGGATACCCTCGTTGGCCAGCGCCGGCAGGATGATCTCGTTGAGGTGCTGATACTGCTCGGCGACGATGGCGTGCGCTTCGGCCGACACCAGCCGGTAGGCCTCCTGCGCGGTTTTGCCGTCGGTGGTGGTGACGGTGGTGCGCGCCTTGATCTGCTCCTTGAGCCCGGCCATGCGGATTTCGAAGAATTCGTCGAGGTTGCTGGAGACGATGCACAGGAAGCGCAGGCGCTCAAGCAGCGGCGTGCGCTCGTCCTCGGCTTGGGCCAGAACGCGCCGATTGAAGGCGAGCAGCCCGAGTTCGCGGTTGAGGTAATTTTCGGTCGGGAAGCGAGGTTTTGGCAGCGGATGGGTCATTCAGGCGCGGAGGCTGTCGCCAGATTTCGGGGTGGCCGGAGGGGCCAATGCGGCAAGCACGGTACCCAGTTTTGCGTTTGTTTCAGCCAGTTCGTGCTGCGCGTCAGAGCCCGCCACGATGCCCGCGCCGGCTTGCACTTGAGCTGTATTGCCGGTGAGCAGGGCTGAACGCAGGGCTACCGAGAATTCACCATCGCCTTCTGGCGTCAGCAGGCCGAAGC
>JAEUOG010000016.1 GCA_016790815.1 Dechloromonas sp. | reverse complement strand
ACGCCAAAAGAACGAAACGCTGACCATCAGGACGACTGCTGAGATCAAAGACCTGCTGCGACAAGCAGCAGATCGTGAGCATCGCTCCCTGGCTTCCATGATTGAGGTTCTGGTCATGGAATACGCCAAAAAAGCCAAGCTGCAGGCATCGCCGACATCCCTGAGCAAAGGGGAGAACTAGCCGATGCGCGTACTTAAAAACTCCGGCACTGATCGCCTCATTGACCTCCTTGAACCCAAGTTGCAAAAGGATGGCCAGCTCGACCTCATCACCCCGGAGTTCTCGTTATTTGCCTTCTCAGCACTGCAGTCCAAGCTGGAGAGCCTGAAACGAAGCAACATCGTGCTTCCCGCAGTCGATGGGGAATTGAAGTTGCTTGGTAACGAAGCTGGATGCTGCTCGGGATGCCAAGCTGAGCGCATTGCGAGAAGTCATTGCCCACAAATTCGAACACCCATCCAACCCCGGCAACAAGAAGATCATCATCTTCACGGCCTTCGCTGATACAGCGTCCTACCTTTACGAACAACTCTCCGCTTGGGCGAAAACAGAGCTTGGTATCGAAAGCGCCCTGGTGACAGGAAGCGGAAGAAATCAGACCAGCCTTCCGCATCTTCGCAAGGATCTCGCATCCATCCTGACCGCCTTTTCACCCCGCTCCAAGGAACGTCCTGCCGATCTGGCACACGAGGGCGAACTGGATCTGTTGATTGCCACCGACTGCATCAGCGAAGGCCAGAACCTGCAGGACTGCGACTGGCTGATCAACTACGACATCCACTGGAACCCGGTCCGCATCATTCAGCGCTTTGGCCGTATCGACCGTATTGGTTCGCCCAACGAGCGGATTCAGCTGGTGAATTTCTGGCCGAACATGGAGCTGGACGAGTACATCAATCTTGAACAACGGGTGAGCGGACGGATGGTTTTGCTCGACATCTCAGCAACCGGTGAGGAAAACCTGATCGAGCAGCAATCCGGCAACCCAATGAACGATCTGGAATACCGCCGAAAGCAACTGCTCAAGCTGCAAGACACGGTGATCGATCTCGAAGATCTGTCTTCCGGCGTGTCGATTACCGATCTGACGCTGACCGACTTCCGCATCGACCTGGCGCAATACCTCAAAGCACATCCCGGCAAGCTGGAATCCTTATCCAACCTTCCTTATGTCGTATTCCCCATCCGGTGTCAGCATCTCGCTGGCTCATAAACGCTGGGCGCAAAACGAAGCTGGAAAGACTGTGCTCGATGGCGAAGTATTGGAGACCAACCTACATTCCCCTGGCCGTTCAGACCTGGTACAGCAATTTGTCGATGCGCTTGCACTCGACAAGCAGCCACGCCTTTCCCTTCACGCCCTTTATCAAGGATGGATGGATACGGTGATCGCCCTGCAAACGGCCTTCATAACAGGCGTCTTCGCTATCACCTCCTCTCGGGAACATGCGGTAGAACGTCATCAGGCACTGCAGGAAGTGAAAAAGCTGAGGGTAGAAATTGCCCGACTCAAAGCCGCTGCGACCAAGGAAAAACAGATAGCTCGGCAAGTTGAACTGAATACGGAAATCAAGCGCCTGGAACGAGACGAAACACAGTCCCTCAGGCTGCTCAGAACGGAGAAAGCATGAAAATTTCGACCATCCTTGACCATATTGATAGCGGTCACATGGCCTTGCCTGAATTTCAGCGCGGTTATGTCTGGAGCGGAGACCAGGTGCGCGGACTTTTTGACTCGCTTTACCGCCGTCATCCCGTAGGCGGTCTCCTGGTCTGGGCAACCGAAGCGAAGACTGCAGCACAACGGGGTGATGGTCCGGTGGTCTCTGGCATCGTCAAACTACTGCTCGATGGCCAGCAACGAATGACTTCCTTGTACGGGGTGATTCGCGGCAAACCTCCCAAGTTCTTCGATGGCAACGCCAAGGCTTTTTCCGGCCTGCATTTCCACCTCGAAAACGAGACGTTTTCGTTCTATCAGCCGCTCAAGATGGAAGGCGATCCGCTGTGGATCGATGTCAGCACCTTGATGCAAGCCGGGACTGCTGGACTGGGTGGATTTGTAACCAAGCTGACTCAGCAGCCGGAACTGGGTCCGAAGATCGGCATCTATGTAGGTCGTTTAAGCCAACTTCTCGGTATCTCGGATGTTGATCTGCACATTGAGGAGGTCACAGGCGCCGACAAATCCCTCGATGTCGTGGTCGATATCTTCAACCGGGTAAATAGTGGCGGCACCAAATTGTCGAAGGGCGACTTGGCCTTGGCGAAAATCTGCGCCGATTGGCCTGAAGCTCGCGACACCATGAAGAGTAAGCTCAAGGACTGGGCACAAGCCGACTTCAACTTCAATCTCGATTGGCTACTGCGTTCTCTCAACACGGTCCTGACTGGCGAAGCCAAGTTCAGCCACCTTGACAACAAAACAGCAGAGGATATTCAGGACGGCCTGAAGCGCTCGACCAAGGCCATTGATACCTCCCTCAATCTGATTGGTGGTCGTCTTGGCCTAGACCACGAACAGGTACTGTTCGGACGCTTTGCTGTCCCGGTCATGGTCCGGTTCCTCGACCAAAACAAAGGCCAACTGGATGAAAAGCAGCGTGACAAGCTGCTGTTCTGGTTTGCTCAGGCTGGAATGTGGGGTCGTTATTCCGGCAATACCGAATCCACCATTGACGAAGACCTGGCTGCCCTCGAAAACGGCGGCATTGACGGGCTCCTCACCAAGTTGCGTTTCTGGCGCGGTGGTTTGCGAATCGAACCGGAGCACTTCACTGGCTGGAGCCTGGGCGCTCGCTTCTACCCCGTGCTGTACATGCTGACCCGCATGGGTGGAGCAAGAGACTGGGGTACCGGAATCGAGCTGAAAGCGAACTTGCTCGGCAAGATGAGCAAGTTGGAGGTACATCACATTTTCCCCAAGGCGCAGCTCTACAAGCTGGACTACAAGCGTGCAGAAGTAAATGCGCTGGCGAATTTCTGCTTCCAGACCAAGCAAACCAATCTGGAAATCAGCGACCGATTGCCGGAAGAGTACTTTGCCGTGTTCGAGCAACGCCATCCCGGAGCACTGGCTACCCAGTGGATACCGATGGATAAGGAACTCTGGAAGATGAAAAACTACCGGGACTTCCTGGAAGCACGCAAGGAGTTGCTAGCCGCTGAAGCCAATAAGCGGATGGAAGAACTGCTGCATGGAGAAACGCATTGGCTCGACGGGACAGCGACCAAGAAAGCGCTTACCATCCCGGTCCCCGGAGGCATCAGCAGCGAAGCCGAAGAGGCTCAACTGACCGAACTGAACGACTGGGTTGTCAGCCAAGGACTGCCACGTGGTGAAATGAACTACGACTTTGCAGACCCGGCAACTGGCGAACAACAAGCTGTGTTCGACCTAGCCTGGCCAAATGGCATTCAGGAGGAGCTACCCAGGCCATGCCAGGGTGTCTCACCGACATATGCCATTTGTTGGACTTGGTGTGCCATTTGATGCTCCTGAAAATGAATAGGGATAACAGCAGGTCAGCGGTCGCTGAACTCATGGCCGCAATCGCCGCACTGCAGGTTGCTGAGAACTTTTTCGTCGACGACATCTCCGACTTTGCCGCCGGCGATTGATCCGGCGGCACCACCGAGCAGACCGCCGAGGATGGCGCCAGCCAAACCGCCGAGGAGCATGCCGGCAGGACCACCGACGGCACCGACGGCTGCACCGGTTTGGGCACCGGACAGCGCACCACCGGCACCGGTTTCGGCACCACCGACGGCGCCAACCGTGCTGCCGATCCTTCGGGCAGTGTGCAGACGATGGATGTTGTTTGAATGGCAGACGGGACATCTGTTACGCATGATTTTTTCTCCTGGAAGTGAAAGAGCCCGTTACCTCTGAAGGTAACGGGCTCTTGTACGGGGGGAATTGGGTGTTGAAGGCTAGAGCTGCCCAGCCTTCAGATCAAATATATGTAACCAAGAAAAAATCAAATGCAAACCGTGATCCAGATGAGCTTAACCGTTGTTGCGAAGTGCGTAAAAACTTAGCGGATTCATCAGTTCCATAGCCCGTTTATGTGTATCTCTAGCTCTTTTCGTCCAATCGCCATCGTCCTCATTCTTGGGCATATTTGGATCATGAAAAAGAATCTCACCTATGTCTGCAAAAGGGAAAGTCTCACCGAACATTTTCTGGTATAGCCACAGGTCAATGTAAGGAACCAACCGCATTTCTGCCCACTCTTCCAAAGTGGTGGCTGTTATTCCCTTGTTTGTCGAGAAATTTGGCACTGCCGCCGCTCTAGTCGCCCTTAACCACTTTCTAAACTCCGAAATCAGCACTTCGTCATCGTGATACAAGTTCACTTTCACGCCAAATTCGCCTGAAAAATTCGGCATCTGAATATCAGCTCTCCAGATGCTGTAACCGGTCAAAAAGTTCGTCGCGTCTCCAACGCCATGGGTTTCGCCAAACAGACGCCGAAGAGGAATACCCAATAAACCAGAGGCAAAGAAACGGTCACTTCTCTGGTTATAGTTCTCGAACTCCCTGTCAAACAGCCGTTTATAAACATCATTATCAAGTTTGGTTGCAGACCGTAACTCATCAACAACAGTTCTATCGCTCACTGCATCCGGTTTCCTCAACCAACGGGAAACCTGATCCTTGATTGCCATTGCCTGATCGTTGCTTTCCTCTGCCTGAGCCTGCTGAAGCGGACTGTCCAGCAATGAGAGAATCTTTATTTGCAGCCGCGTTAACGCATAGTCATAAATCTCTGATCGCTCTTCAGAGAGTTCGAGTTCAGAAACCTTCCAAGCCAAGAACTCCTCAACCTCTTTTTTTAGCTCAACTCGCAGAGCAAGCACAGAGAGCCAAAGTTCGTAGTCGCCCTTGAAATCATATTTATTCAAATTGAATTCACTGGGAATCGGTAGCGGTGTCTTTGGTGCGAAATTACGACGTCTGCCCATGCAAGTTTCCTCAAGCCTCAGCACTGTTGTCGGTTTCTTTTCGCGCAGCCTCTGGTGTAAAACTGACCAAAAAGTCGCTCCATTTTTCCAACGCAACCCTGCGCTCGTCGTAGTAGGTGTGTTGGTCGTAAATGCCCTCTACCCCAGGCAGTTTATGATTCAAGCACATCTCTGACACCTCACGAGGCACACCCAATTTTCTCAGGTGACTTTTCATAGTGCTTCGCAAGTCATGCGGTGTGAAACGCCTTATCTTGGGTGAATGCTGTTCAATCCAGTAGTCGATCGCCTCGCGCATTGCATCTTTCGAAACCGCAGCATCGCCATCGTAGCGAGCCATGCGTGCTCTTGATCTGGCCGGCAGAACGTAATCCGAGTTGCCGGCGACATCGATCAAAGTTTCAAACCACTCCGTTACAGCTTTCGAGAGCGGAATATCAATTGCATTCCCCGTCTTGGTTTTGGGGATGTGCCAACGTTTCTCCTCAAGGTGAACATTGGCCTTCAAGGCATTGTTCAGTTCAGAAATGCGTACACCTGTCGCCAAGAGAATCCGGACCGAAAGCAGGTTCTCCAGGTTCATGTCGGCATTCATGAGCACAGCGATTTCGTCGTCGGTGAGCATCAATCTAGTGCGCTTCTCCGGACGCTTACCAATGATCGCTTCCAGTTGAATGCCTGCACACGGAGACGCTACGATCAGTTTTTTGCCAGCCGCGTGTTTGAAGATGCCGCGCAAGGCGCACCAAAGGGTGAACAACTCAACCCAGCCAGCCTTGACCCGCTCGATTTGCGCAACGACATCTGCAGGAGCAACCGACTGAACTGACATGGCACCCATGCCGTTTTCAATGCGCTTGAGATTTCTGCTGTAGCTCCGCTGTGTACTTTCCGCCAGCGTACTCAAAACCAATTCCTTGTAGTCGCGAATCAGCTCCCGAATGGTCCAATCTCGGTGACTTTTTGCCTTGCGCACTTCATCTGCCGGATTAACCCCCTCAACCAAGGCAAGGCGCTTTTTAGCAGCCATCAATCGGGCTGCAGCAAGGGACAAATCCGGGTAACGACCCAGCGTTACTTCTTGTCGTCGGCCTGCGTGTCGAAATCGGAGTACCCAGACGGCAGCACCAACAGCCGACAGAGTAAATGTCAATCCTCCGCCATCAGACTTTGCAATCGGAGCACCTGCGCGTATCCATTTGCGAATCTGGATATCGGTCAGAAGGTTGGTTTGAATCTTGGCCAAGGTGGCTCCTCGAAATGCCTGGGTAGCTACCCATCTGGCTACCCAAAAGTTGATAGCTTCGATTATACGAGGATCACCTCAGATCAACAGCACAAACGGAATAACATTGATTATTCACGATAATTTTCACAAACGACGATCGCGGATCAACGAAAATTACGCTACATCAAAACAATGTCGTACTGCTCGGGCGAATAACTCGGCTCGGACTGCAACGAGACGGACTTGCCAATGAAGTCAGAAAGCATGGCCAGCGCTTGAGACTCCTCGTCGAGAAAGAGATTGACGACGGCGGGCCCGGCCAGGATGCGGTACTCGCGGGCATTGAACTGACGTGCCTCGCGCAACAGTTCGCGAAGAATTTCGTAGGCCACCGTGCGCGCCGTCTTGACCTCGCCTCGTCCACCACAGGTCGGACACGGTTGGCACAATACGTGGGCGAGCGATTCACGGGTCCGCTTGCGGGTCATTTCGACGAGGCCGAGCTGGGTGAAACCGTTTACCGTCAGCCGTGTGTGGTCGCCGGCCAGCGCCTTGTTGAATTCGTCGAGGACGGCCTTCTTGTGCTCCTCGTTTTCCATGTCAATGAAGTCGACGATGATGATGCCACCCAGATTACGCAAGCGGAGCTGGCGGGCGATGGTGACCGCCGCTTCAAGGTTGGTCTTGAAAATGGTGTCGTCGAAATTGCGCACGCCGACGAAGCCGCCGGTGTTAACGTCGATGGTCGTCATCGCTTCGGTCTGATCCATGATCAGGTAGCCACCCGACTTCAGGTCGACGCGACGGGCCAGCGCCTTCTGGATTTCATCCTCGACGCCATGCAGGTCGAACAGCGGACGCAGCCCGAGGTAGTGCTCAAGCAACGGGATCACCGCTGGCGTGTATTCCTGCGCAAAGGCCGTCAATTTCTGAAAGTTCTCGCGCGAGTCGACAAAAATCCGCGTCGTTTCGGGATTAACGAAGTCGCGCAGGACACGCTGGCCGAGCGACAACTCCTGATAAAGAAGGCTCGGGGGGGCTGAAGTCCCGGCTTTTTCCCGAATATCGGCCCAGGTTTTGCGCAGGTAGGCGATGTCGGTGGCAAATTCCTCATCGCTGGCGTTCTCCGCCATGGTGCGGACGATAAATCCGCCCGGTTCGTCGGCAGGCACCAAGCGGGTTATTTTCTCCCGGAGGATCTCGCGCTCAGCCTCGGATTCGATGCGCTGCGAGATGCCGATATGCTTTTCCTGCGGAAGGTAGACAAGCATGCGCCCGGCAATGGACACCTGGGTCGATAGCCTCGCGCCCTTGGTACCTATGGGGTCCTTGACCACCTGAACAAGGATGCTTTGCCCTTCGTGCAGAATCTTCTCGATCGGCCTTTCGGGCGCCCGGTCCTGCGTTGATTCGCGCGGTTGCCAGATATCGGCAACGTGCAGGAATGCGGTGCGGTCCAGCCCGACCTCGATGAAGGCCGACTGCATGCCGGGCAGGATGCGGCAAACACGCCCGACATAGACGTTGCCGACCAGGCCGCGACTCGCCGTGCGCTCGATATGAAGCTCCTGGACGACCCCCTGTTGCATGACGGCAACGCGGGTTTCCTGCGGTGTGAAATTGATCAGGATTTCTTCGGACATAGTCTCTACAATGCGCGGTTTCGCTGCATTCTACTATGCCCAAAGCTCCTGAACTCCTCGCCCCCGCCGGCTCGCTCGACATGATGCGCACCGCCTTCGATTTCGGCGCCGACGCCATCTACGCCGGCCAGCCGCGCTACAGCCTGCGCGTGCGCAACAACGAGTTCGGCAGCATCGAGAAGTTGGGCGAAGGCATCAACGAGGCGCACGCCCGCGGCAAGCAGTTTTTTGTCGTCAGCAACATCATTCCGCACAACGCCAAGCTACCCACCTATCTGTCCGACATGGCCCCGGTCGTTGCGCTCAAGCCCGACGCGCTGATCATGTCCGACCCCGGCCTCATCGACATGGTGCGCGAAACCTGGCCGGAACAGGTCATCCACCTCTCGGTACAGGCCAACACGGTCAACTGGGCCTCGGTTCGTTTTTGGCAAAAAATGGGCGTCGACCGCATCATTCTGTCGCGCGAGTTGTCGCTCGACGAAGTGGCTGAAATTCGCCAGAAATGCCCGGACATAGAGCTCGAAGTGTTCGTACACGGCGCGCTGTGCATCGCCTACTCCGGCCGCTGCCTGCTCTCCGGCTACTTCAATCACCGCGACCCGAACCAGGGCACCTGCACCAACTCCTGCCGCTGGGACTACAAGGTGACGACTTCCGACGGTCAACCGGCAAAATTACTCAAAAATGAACAGGAAATCCTGCTCGAAGAAAAGATGCGCCCGGGCGAACTGATGCCCATAGAGGAAGACGAGCACGGCACCTACATCCTGAATTCCAAGGACTTGCGCGCCATCGAGCACGTCCATCGCCTGGTCGAAATCGGCGTCGATTCGCTGAAGATCGAAGGCCGAACCAAGAGCCCGTACTACGTCGCCCGCACCTCGCAGGCCTACCGCCAGGCCATCGACGACGCCGTCGCCGGCAAGCCGCTCGACCCGGCCCTGCTCCGCGAGCTCGAAGGCCTGGCCAACCGTGGCTACACCGACGGCTTCCTGCAGCGCCATCACGACGCCGAGTATCAGAACTACCTGCGCGGCAGCTCGGAATCGGATCGAAGCCTCTACGTCGGCGATGCCGTCGCCTTCGACACCGTCCGCGGCCTCATGGAAATCGAGGTCAAGAACCGCTTTTCCGTTGGCGACCGACTCGAATGCGTACACCCCTCCGGCAACCATGTCATCACGCTGAGCCGCATGGAAAACGCCAAGGGCGAACCGGTGACCGTTGCCCCCGGTAGCGGCCATCGCGTATGGATTGATTTGCCCGCCTTGTACACCAATTGCTTCGTCGCGCGTTTTGTTTAACTGATCCTTACAAAACAAGCCGACCAAACGTTTGGTGCACTGCAGCAAACCGTGTAGACTCAAAATAATGAGCACGATCCCCAACCGCATGCCCCTGATCGACGTCCTCAAGGCGATCGCGGCCTTGCTCGTCCTGCTCAACCACTACTCCTCCTACGGCCCACTTGCCGAAGCAGCGCGCGCAGCCCTGCCCGGCCTGTTCGGCTGGTTTTTTGAATACGGCCGCATGGCCGTCCAGGTCTTCCTCGTCATCGCCGGCTTCCTCGCCGCCCGCGGCCTCTCGGCAGAGGGACAGGCGCTGACCATATCGCCGCTGCCGCTGATCTGGAAACGCTACCTGCGCCTCGCCGTACCCTACCTGGCCGCCATCGGCCTGGCCATCATCACCGCCGCCATCGCCGACCACTGGATGGACGACGAGGCCATTCCCGCCCGCGCCACGCTGGCGCAATGGCTGGCCCACGCCTTCCTGCTGCAGGGTCTGCTCGGCTTTGACGCACTGTCGGCCGGCGTCTGGTACATCGCCATCGATTTCCAGCTTTTTGCGCTGATGGCCATCCTGCTTTGGGCCGGCCGCCGCGCCATCGTCGCCCCGGCGCTGGTGCTTGGCGTCACCGCTGCCTCGCTGTTCTGGTTCAACCTCGATGCCAGCTGGGACAACTGGGCCATCTACTTCTTCGGCTCTTACGGTCTCGGCGCCGCCGCCTGGTGGGCCTCTGACCGCCGACAACTGGCCGCCTGGCTCGGCGTTATCGCCACCATCACCATCGCCGCACTGATCATCGATTTCCGTCTGCGTATCGCGCTGGCTCTGGCTGTCGCGCTGTTGCTCGGCTTCGGGCGCCGCACCGGCGTGCTTGAACAGTGGCCGAACGCCCGACCGCTGGCCTTCCTCGGCCAGATCTCGTATTCGATCTTCCTCGTGCATTTCCCCGTTTTGCTGCTCGCCAACGGGCTCTATGCCCGCCTTGGTCTGAACTCGACCGCATCGGCAATGATCGGCCTGGTTCTGGCATGGGCTGCCAGCATCGCTGCAGCAACAATCTTCTACCGCTGGATCGAAAGCCCTGCCGCCAGCCAGCGGATCACAACTGGCCTGAATCGGGTATTCGGCCTCATTCCCCGCACCACCACGCGCCTGCTCGCCTTTCGCGCCGCCCTGCGCAAAACCTGAAATACGTCGGGATTCTTTACAGGATCACGGTGCGGCACTGACGCATTCGGCATAAAAATATTGCAATTCAATGACATGCGCCCATTGGCCCAAGTCTTGCAAACTGTAGTGCTTTTGCAAAACTCAACGCAAGCCAATGAAAACAACACTCAGAAAATTCGTACTCGGCCTCGGAATGATTGTCGCCACGGCCGGCGCCCGCGCCGATCTCGTCACGCCATTGGTCAGCCTGCAGGAAAACGTGATTACCGATGCTAATGGCAACTGGTTGATGAACCAGTATGTAATCACGAACAATTCACCGACAAAAGAGCATGCCATCTACGCATTCGCTGTAACCAACCCGCTTGCGATGAATGCTTGGACGACTCGCGGCGACTGGGAGTCAGCTACGATGTCGAAAGACGAATGGAATGCAAGCTACAACATAAAGTCATTTTGCTACGAAGGAGGATGCATGGTTTTTCATCCTGGGCCTGATAGCGAGCCAAATGACTCCTGGAATCTAGCTTTAGGTAGCTTCGAATCATTGTTTGGGACCGAAGACAACTATGTAAATTTCTACTGGCTACATAACGGCACGCCCATTTTCTGGAATGAAACAAGCGACGAATTTTATTTTTCCGCGCCACCCGCCTCTCAATACGCGGCCTTCGGCCGTTCTGGAACAGTTTTCCAGAGCTTCAACAACATTCCAGAACCTGGCTCATTGGCACTGATCAGCCTCGCATTCGCCGGTCTAGCAGCTAGCCGCCTTCGCCTCAGCTAAGCAACTACGTAGCTCATTCAGGGCGTGGCCATCGCCACGCCCTTTTCATTTCAGCCTGCCAGCTCCGGCCGTCCGCGAAAGAACTCCAGCGCCTCGGGGTTGGCCAAAGCCTCGACATTTTTCACCGGCTGTTCATGCACGACATTGCGCACGGCCAGTTCGACGATCTTGCCTGACTTGGTGCGCGGAATATCCTGAACCTGAACGACCTGCGCCGGCACATGGCGCGGCGTCGTGTTGTCGCGAATCTGCTTCTTGATGCGCTCGATGAGCGCCGCGTCTAGTTGCTTTCCCTCCTGCAGTTTGACGAAAAGCACGACCCGAACGTCGTCATCGCGGCCCGGCGGCCAGTTCTGGCCGATGACGAGGGCTTCGAGGATTTCCGGTAGCTGTTCGACCTGGCGGTAGATTTCAGCCGTGCCGATACGCACGCCACCGGGGTTGAGCGTGGCGTCAGAGCGGCCGTAGATGATCATGCCGTCGTGCGCCGTGAGTTCCGAAAAATCGCCGTGACACCAGATGTTGGGGAAGCGCTCGAAGTAGGCCGCGTGGTATTTCGCGCCATCCGGATCATTCCAGAAGCCGACCGGCATGACCGGGAATGAGCCGGAGCACACCAGCTCACCTTTTTGCCCACGCACCGGCTGGCCGATATCGTCGACGACATCGACCGCCATGCCCAGGCCGCGACACTGGATTTCGCCGCGATAGACCGGCAGCACGGGGTTGCCGAGGACGAAGCAGGAAACGATGTCGGTGCCGCCGGAAATCGAGGCGAGCAGGATGTCCTGCTTGATTTCGCGATAGACCCAGTCGAAACCTTCCGGCGAGAGCGGGCTACCCGTCGAGAACATGGCGCGCAGGGCTCTCAGATCGTGCGTCTTGCCGGGAGTGAGCCCTAACTTGGCAGCGGCATCGATGAACTTGGCCGAGGTGCCGAAGTGGGTCATTTTCTCGGCTGCGGCGTAGTCGAACAGCACCGTGCCGCCGCCGGCAAACGGCGAGCCGTCGTAAAGCAGCAGCGTGGCGCCGCAGGCCAGGCCGGAAACCAGCCAGTTCCACATCATCCAGCCGCAGGTCGTGAAGTAAAACAGCCGGTCGCCGGGGCGCACGTCGCTGTGCAGCTGGTGCTCCTTGAGATGCTGGAGCAGTACGCCGCCGTGGCAATGGACGATGCACTTCGGGACGCCGGTCGTGCCGCTCGAGAACATGATGTAGAGCGGGTGAGCGAAGCCAACCCGGTTGAAAATGGGCTCTTTTTTCCGGTTGACCGTAGGAATGTCATTCCAGACCACGGCGTTGGCGATGTTGCTCACATCCGGCGCGGCATTGAGGTAGGGAACGACGACAACCTTGAGCAGCGACGGCATTTTGCTCACGACTTCCGCGTTCTTGGCCAGGCAATCGACCGGCTTGCCGTTGTACCAGTAGCCATCGACGCAGATCAGCACCTTGGGCTCGATCTGGCCGAAACGGTCGAGCACGCCTTGCACGCCAAAATCCGGCGAGGCGGACGACCAGATGGCGCCGAGCGCCGTCGTGGCGAGCATGGCGACCAGCGTTTCCGGCAGGTTGGGCAGGTAGCCGGCAACGCGGTCGCCCTCGCCAACCCCGGCGTCAATGAGGAATTGCTGGAAGCGGGTGACTTCGGCGACCAGTTCGGCCCGCGTCATGCGGCGCTTGACCTTGGTCTCGCCCCAGAAGACGAGTGCCTCGCTGTCATCGCGCTGTTTCAACAGGTTCTCGGCGTAATTCAGTTTGGCTTCGGGAAACCAACTCGCGCCGGGCATCCTGCTGCGGTCGACGACGATTTTTGTGCCTTTTTCACCGACCGCACCGCAGAAATCCCAGAGCTCGGACCAGAATGCCTCGGGCTCATCGACCGACCATTGCCAGAGCTCAGCGAAATTCGCCTTGCCCTTCGCCGCGATCAGTTGCGCCATGCGCGTCAGGCCGACGGTGGCCGGGTTAGGCGTCCACAAGGGATTCGGGTCGAGCGCGTAGGTCATCTTGTCTCCTGAGTCTTGTTCTGTTTTGATCCGCAAAGATAGCAGGAATTCCAGGCAGGCAACTGTCATCGACCGGACACTTCACTGCCCTGATTGACGCCGGCCCATGACACGGACAAACTCGACGCCCTGAACCCATCCACCTCACCCTGCATGACCCTCGCCTGGACCCTGAAAACGCTCATCAGCGCGCTGCTGCTGCCTCCCGGCAACGCTCTGGCGCTGCTCTGCCTGGCCGGCTTTTTCCGGCGCCGGCGCTGGGCTTTCGGGCTGGCAGTGGTGGCCACCTTCCTCGCGCTGGCCCAGTGCACGCCATCCATTTCCGAATGGCTGATAGCGACGCTGGAAAACAAGTCCGCCGTGATCACGCCCGATGCACCAAAGCCCAAGGCAGACGCCATCGTCATCCTCGGTAGCGGCGTCGCAACCGACGCCATGGAGTACGGCAACGATACGGCCAACGAACGCACCCTGATCCGCACGCGCTATGGTGCCACGCTGGCCCGGCGTTACGATATGCCCGTGCTGGTCACGGGCGGACAACTGCCTGATACCGAGGCTTCCGAAGCCGACATCATGACCGGCATCCTGCGCAACGAATTTGGCGTCGAGGTTCGCTGGCAGGAAGCTGGATCGATGGACACCGCCGGCAACGCCGCGCTGTCGGCCTCCATCCTGAAAGCCGCCGGCGTCCGAAGTATCGTCCTTGTCACGCACGCCTTCCACATGCCGCGCGCCAAACTGCTGTTCGAGCGCGCCGGGCTGGAAGTCATCCCCGCCCCCACCGCCTTTTTCAGCCACGCCCCTTTCAAAGGCATGCTGACCGATTTCCTGCCCCAACCCAAAGCCCTGCAAATATCCTATTACGCGCTGCACGAATGGCTCGGTATGGCATGGATTTCACTGACCTATTGAATGACACTCCGGAGACAAACATGACCCAAGTAGTCCTCACTGAAACTATCGGCAAAGTCGGCCTCATCCACATCAACCGCCCGGAGGCGATGAACGCCCTGAACAACGACGTCGTCGACGGCATCGGCGCCGCCATCGACATCTTCGAAGCCGACGAGAACATCGGCTGCATCGTCATCACCGGCAACGAAAAAGCCTTCGCCGCGGGAGCCGACATCGGCTTCATGAAGGATTTTGACTACATGCACGCCTACAAAACGGACTTCATCACCCGCAACTGGGAGCGCATCAAGACAACGCGCAAGCCGGTCATCGCGGCGGTGGCGGGCTTTGCGCTGGGTGGCGGCTGTGAAATGGCGATGATGTGCGACATGATCTACGCCGCCGACACCGCCAAGTTCGGCCAGCCGGAAATCAAGCTCGGCACCCTGCCCGGGGCCGGTGGCACGCAAAGACTGCCGCGCGCCGTCGGCAAGGCCAAGGCGATGGACCTCTGCCTGACCGGACGCCTGATGGATGCGGCCGAAGCCGAGAAATCCGGCCTCGTCGCCCGCGTCATTCCGGCTGATCAGCTGCTCGAGGAAACGCTCAAAGCCGCTGCCACCATCGCCGGTTTCTCTCTGCCGGTGGTCATGATGATCAAGGAGTCGGTCAATCGCGCCTTCGAGTCCTCGCTCAACGAAGGCCTGCTCTTCGAGCGCCGCGTCTTCCATTCCGCTTTCGCGCTGGAGGACCAGAAGGAAGGCATGGCTGCCTTTATCGAGAAGCGCAAACCGGCTTTCAAGAATCGCTGAGTTCGCCTTCTCAGCGAGTCCGGACGCCCCAACAAGGCGTCCGGAGCATTTCAATTTTGGCCAAAAATTCCGGTTGACCGTGGCAACGCTCGGTAGCCGCGCAAAGCAGCCCGCATGCACCTGTTTGTCGACATTTCCAGCCACGGCTTCGGCCACCTCGCCATCACGGCGCCGGTGCTCAATGCCGTCGCCAAAAAAGCGCCGAATTTCCGGCTGACGGTCCGTAGCGCCCTGCCCACCGCCAAACTGCAGCAACGAATCCAGACGCCCTACACGCTGATCAGCAGCGCAACCGATTTCGGTTACGTGATGATCGACGCCACTCGCGTCGACCTCGCAGCCAGCGCCACCGCCTACCGTCAGGCGCACGCCGACTGGCCAGCCCGCGTTGCCGATGAAGCCCGCTTTCTGGCCGACCTGAAACCCGACCTCGTCCTCACCAACGTCAGCTACCTGCCGCTGGCCGGCGCTGCAGCCGCAGGCATTCCGGCCCTCAGCTTGTGCTCGCTGAACTGGGCCGACCTGTTCGACCATTATTTCAGTAACCAGCTCTGGGCCCAGCCCATCCACGCCGAGATGCTCGCCGCCTACCACTCGGCGCAAGCCTTCCTGCGCGTCACGCCCGGCATGGCGATGGCTGCACTGACCAATATGCAGACCGTCGGCCCGATCGCCGCCCTTGGTAGCCGCCACGATCTCGGCCTGAATGGCGACAAAGCCATCCTCATCGCCATGGGCGGCATCGCCCACCGCCTGCCAGTGGAAGACTGGCCGCGCCTGCCCGGCGTCCGCTGGCTCGTGCCGGCCGCCTGGCACTGCCGACACCCCGACGTCATCGCCAGCGAATCCTTCGGCCTCTGCTTTACCAACCTGCTCTGCTCGGTCGATGCCGTCATCACCAAGCCTGGCTACGGCACCTTCACCGAAGCCGCCTGCAACGGCACCCCGGTCATATACCAGCGGCGCGAAAACTGGCCGGAGCAGGATTGTCTGATCGATTGGCTGACGGTTAACGGCCGCTGTTTCGAGATCGGCGTAGCAGAGCTGGAATGCGGGCAGCTCACGACAGCCCTTGAAAAGGTTCTGGCGCAACCGCCGTCGCCGCTACCGGAAACCGATGGCATTGCGCAGGTGGCGCACACCATCATGAACTACGCCAGCGCCGCTTAAAGCGGACGGAAGCCGAGTTTCTTGAGCAGCTCGCCCGTTTCGCAGACGGGCAAGCCCATGACCCCGCTATAGCTGCCGGAAAGGTGCTCGACGAACATCCCGGCCTTGCCCTGAATACCATAGGCGCCGGCCTTGTCCATCGGCTCGCCGCTGATGACGTAGTGACGGATTTCCTCGTCGTCGATATGACGGAAGCGAACTTCGCTGGTCGACAGCAGGTACTCTGTTCGCTGCTGATGGTCGATGGCGACGCCGGTCAGCACGCGATGCGTTCGCCCGGATAGGCGGCGCAGGATTGCTGCGGCGTCGGCCATGTCCACCGGCTTGCCAATGATTTCGCCCTCGAATTCCAGCGTCGTGTCAGCAGCCAGCACCGGGCGCGAGGGCAGGCGGCGCTCCTCGACGATTCTCAGGCCGTGCATCGCCTTGGCACGCGCCACGCGCTCGACGTAAGCCACTGGATGCTCTCCGGGCTGCGGTGTCTCGTCGGTCTCGCTATCGGCACGCAGGCCGTCGCGAAAAACCACGGTATCGAAGTCGATGCCAATCTGGTGCAGCAACTCACGGCGGCGCGGACTGCGCGAGGCGAGGTAGAGACGCATCATCCCTCCCGGTGGTATGGATGGTTTTTGAGAACACTGACGGCACGATACAACTGCTCGCACAACATTAGCCGCGCCATGCCATGCGGCAGCGTCAGGCTGGACAGGCGCAGCTTGTCGTCGGCCTGTTGCTTGAATTCCTCGTCGAGCCCGTCGGCGCCGCCAATGAGCAGCGCCACGTCGCGACCGTCCTGCATCCACACCTCAAGGCGCTTGGCCAGTTTGAGCGTCGTCAGATCTTCGCCCTTTTCGTCGAGCACGACAATCCGGCAACTGCCGGGCAAGGCGTCGCGGATACGGGTCTTTTCAGCGGCCAGCAGTTGTTCGCGGGTTTTCGAGCCGCGAGGCTCGGGCTTGATTTCGCTAACGCTGGCCGGCAGTTCGCGCGGCATGCGTTTGAGGTACTCGGCGCAGCCTTCGTTCACCCAGCCGGGCTGACGATGGCCGACGGCGAGTACGGCCAGTTTCATTCCGGCCGGGCCTGCTCCACGGCCTTGCGCCGCTGAGCCGGCGTGGCCGACCACAGCTCTTCAAGATTGTAGTAGGCGCGCACGTTGGCTTGCATGACATGCACGACGACGTCGCCGAGGTCGACCAGCACCCATTCGCCGCCTTCTTCGCCTTCGGTAGAGACAACCTCGGCGCCGGCTTCCTTGACCTTTTCCACAACATTCTGGGCCAGAGATTTGACCTGGCGGTTGGAATCGCCGGTGGCGATGACGATGCGATCGAACATCGACGTCAGCTTCGAGGTGTTGATGACTTCGATATCCTTACCCTTGATATCTTCAAGGGCGGAAACGATGATTTTTTGCAGCTTGCGGATGTCCATCAGGTACTTTTATAGAGTTGGTGAAGGTGAATATAGTCGAGAACGGCATCCGGCAGCAAATAGCGCGCCGACAGGCCGTTGGCCAGCAACTTGCGGATCTGCGTCGCCGAGATGGCGAGCTGGGTCATGGCAAAAGTGACAATCCCCCCGGCCGGACCTAGTTTCAGCCCGCCGACATCAGTCAGGCGGCGGTCATTGAATTCAGTGGCAAGCTCATGCGGCAGGCTGTTCGTTTCGACCGGAAAACCGGGGCGATGCGAGACGGCAACATGCGCCAGGGCAAAAATGTCGCGCCAGCGATGCCAGGTAGCGAGACCGGCGAAGGCATCGGCACCGACAAGCAGGACGAGCGGCTGTTCGGCACCGAGTTCACGACGCAGGCGTTCCAGCGTATGCACTGTGTAGCTCGGCACAGCGGCTTCGACCTCGCTGGGATCAATTGAAAATCGGGCATTATTTTCGGTTGACCGCAGCACCATCTCCAGACGCTGCTGCGCAGAAACCTGCGGCGTGCCGCGATGCGGCGGCTGACCAGCGGGAATCCAGCGCACGCCACCAAGGCCGAGATGGGCAATCGCCTCCTCGGCCAGCCGGAGATGGCCATAATGCACGGGGTCGAAAGTTCCCCCGAAGAGGCCAAGCGGCTCAGACAATTTCGGAAATGCCGAAGATGTCGCGGTAGCAGGCGTAGAAGCTGGCGAAAACGGTCGGTGCGATGATCAGCACCATGGGCATGGTGACGATGGCAGTGATGAAATTGGCCGCGCCAGGAAAGACCAGCAACAACAGTCCGAGGATGACGCCCGGGACGACGCCAGCCAGCAACATCAATCCGACTCCATAGACCAGGAATGCCCGCCAGTTCATCCAGCATGCCACGAAGCTGAAGAACAGCGCCCGGCCAAGGGTCAGCCGATGCCATGCAGCCAGAACCGGGGCGAACCAGTAGGCCATCATGACCGGCGTCATCAGGGCCATGACGAATAGGGCCGGCGTGATGAAATCAGCTTCTTCGAGTGCCGCCCGTTCAGCCCGGTTGCTGGCCATCATGAAGCGGAACATGTCGCCGCCGTCGAATAACGTGGACAAACCAAGAACGCCTAGCGTGCAACAGAGGTAGAGGGCGCCCAGGGCGACCAGGGTCCGGCCGTTTTCCTTCATGCTGCCAAAGAGAGTCTGCACGCCGATCGGCAGCCCGCGCTCAACCTGCCTGGCGGCTTGCATGAGGCCGACCGACAAGCCGGGTATGACCAGCGAAGCGACCAGCGCCCCGATATACGGCAGGACATTGAGAAAGACGACCGTAAACCAATAGGTCAAAACCAGCATGCCGAGGGTTATGGGATTGCGACGAAATATGGCGAAGCCGGTAAGAATCCAGCCCCAGCCGGCGACGGGGGGAAGTGTCTGGGCGCGCATATTCAGCTTCCCACGAAAATGTCGCGGTAGGAGGCGAAGACAGCGCCGGAAGCGACGGGCAAGAGCAGGAGCATGCCCATGCCGACGGGCAGCATGGCGAAGAACAGGGCAACCACCAGGAAAATGCCGAAGATCGCCATCGGCAGGAAATTTTTGGCGCCCGCAACGAAGCTTGCCTTCATCGCATCGAGGGGCTTCATGTCATGGAAGAACACCAGCGCAGGCGCAAACCACGTGGCCATGATGATCGGGACCGAGAGCACCATGACCAGCAAGCCGGCGATCATGACGCCACCGAGCGCTATGCCGAACCCTGCGACCTTGCCGGTGACCACGCCGCCGAGTACGCCACCGCTAACGAGCATGAAAGCCATAAAGGCGATGCCGAAGATACCCATGGCGAAAAATACACCAACCATCACCAGCTGCCCGGCGTTGTGACGAAAGCCGGCGAACAGGTCGGCAATCTCCGGCTCATCACCATCATGCATCCGCTTGCATAGCTTGATCATGCCGGCGCCGAAAAGCGGCAGCAGCAAATGCGCCGCGATCTGGCCGAAGAGCGGCACGATGGATATGGCCATCAGCATGACCAGCAACAGGACGGTACTGCCAATCCATACGCCCGGATTGACGAGGAACATGGCCCAGCCCTGGCGCAGCCAGTCAAAGCAGGCGCCCGGATCAACTTCGCGACATTCGCCGGTAAACCGGGTCGGCGCCATCGGAAAAACAGGAGTTTCACTCATGCGCGGATGCTAACGGGGGAGCGCTTTGGGAGCAAGGCGAAAACGCCCCAGCAAGTGCCGAAAAACGTCGGGATTCTTGATCGTTACCACTTCACCCTGGCGCGGTTGGTGCCGAACCTCGAGGCGGAGCAGCCAGAAGCGCAAGGCAGCAGCACGCTGCATGGCGGGCCAGGCAGCGTGCTCCGCCTCTATCAGCGGACGCTGGGCCGCATAGCCGGCGACCAGCGCGGCCAGTGCAGCGTCGTCAGCGCACCAGTCGTTGGCGACGACGGCCAGATCAAAAAGCAGTGCATCCTCGCCGGCAAAATAGAAATCGAGCACGCCGGAGAGTCGACCGCAGCCCTCCCACAACACGTTGTCACGGAACAGATCGGCATGGACAACGCCGCGCGGTAGCGTCGAATAATCCTGTGCAGCCTGAAAAGCCATTTCATCGGCCAGCAGATCTCGCTCGTCCGGCAAAACCAGGGGCAACAACGCTTCCCCGACGGTTTGCCGCCAGGCGGCGCCACAGGGATTGGGCAAGGGATTCGGCAGATGCGCTGCGGCAAGGTGAAGGCGCGCCAGCATGTCGCCCACGACACGGCAATGCTCGGCGTTCGGCGACTCCAGCGCCGCGCCCGGCAAGCAACTCAGCAAGGCGGCCGGTTTGCCGGCCAGCCAGCGCCAACGACGACCCTCTGCATCGACCAGCGGCCGAGGGCTGGGAATGCCGCTTTGCGCCAGGCGGTCCTGCAAGGCCAGATAAAATTCGAGGGCGGCCGGGTCGATGCGCTCGAACAGCGTCAGCACAAAGCGGCCACTGGCCGTCGTCACAAAATAGTTGGAGTTCTGCATGCCAGCGGCGATGCCGGCATGGTCGATCAGCTCACCCAGCCCGAGCGGCTGGAGCCAGGCGGTGAGTTCATCGCGCCCGACTTTGGTATAGACGGACAAGACTTACCAGCTACGGATGATCCACATCGGCGGTTTGGTCACCGGGTGGGTAATATCGGCCTGGACGAACTGGCCGTCGCCATGATTGTCGATCAGGTAGTAGGCAGGGCCGACAGCCGGCGTGACCTTGACCATGTAGAGTTTGCCCTTGCTGCGAAACTCTTCGCGGGTTTCCGTCTCGCGCTTGACGATGGTCACCTGCGGTTCAAGATTTTCGTCAAAGGCTTCCATGCCCGGCGGTGGCGGCGGAACGGCCGGCAGCGGCTGGAGATCGCCCTTCTGCGCCCAGGCAGGCAAGGCGGCTAGAAGCAGTATGGGAAGAAGGCGGCGCATGGTTGTGTCCTCGATGACGATGCTTTGATTTTACAGGTTGAGCAACATCTCGTGTTCGTTCGGCAAGGGTCCGAACGGGCGAGCCTCATAATGCTTGAAGATGGCTTCGACCACTTTTTCCGGCTCGTCGATCAACTGGATCAAGTCTATGTCTTCGGCATCAACCATGCCTTCGGCAACCAGCCGCTCCTTGAACCAGGTGATCATGCCGCCCCAGAATTCGGAGCAGACCAGAATGAGCGGAATCTTGCGCGCCTTGCCGGTCTGGATCAGGGTCAGGGCTTCCATGAGTTCGTCAAGCGTGCCGAAGCCTCCAGGCATCACGACGTAGGCGCTGGCAAAGCGGACGAACATGTATTTTCGGGCGAAGAAATGGCGGAAGGTCTGTGAAATATCCTGATACGGATTGTTGGATTGCTCGTGCGGCAACTGGATGTTGAGTCCGACCGATGGCGATTTTCCAAAGAAGGCGCCCTTGTTGGCTGCTTCCATGATCCCCGGGCCACCGCCGGAAATGACCGAAAAACCGGAATCTGACAGCAGGCGCGCCGTCTGCTCAGTCAGCATGTAGTACGGAGAGTCCGGCCGGACGCGGGCGCTGCCGAATATCGTTACGGCCGGCCTGATCGCCGCCAGACGGTCAGTCGCCTCGACGAACTCTGACATAATGCCGAAAATCCGCCAGGACTCGCGGGCCGTCGCGTTTTTCAGCAGGGCCTCGGTCTCGACGCCCATTTCCAGCTTATCGCTCTCGGTCACTGTATGCCTCTCTTATTGTTGGTGGACGGTTCGTCCTATCTCTATCGCGCTTTCCACGCCCTGCCCGACCTGCGCAACAAGGCGGGCGAGCCGACGGGCGCCATCTACGGCGTTCTGAACATGCTACGTCGTCTGGAGACCGACTACAAGGCGGACTACAAGGCGGTCGTCTTCGATGCCAAGGGCAAGACTTTCCGCGACGACTGGTACCCCGAATACAAGGCCCACCGGCCGCCGATGCCGCCAGAAATGGTTGTCCAGATAGAACCTCTGCACGCCGCCATCAAGGCCGCCGGCTGGCCGCTGCTCATGGTCGACGGCGTCGAGGCCGACGACGTGATCGGCACGCTGGCGAAGAATGCTGCGGTCGACGGCATAAATACGCTGATTTCCACCGGCGACAAGGATCTGACCCAACTGGTCAATCCGCTCGTGCGCTGGTACAACACGATGAGCAACGAGTTGCTCGACGAGGCCGGCGTCGAAGCCAAGTTTGGCGTGCCGCCGGGCAAGATCGTCGATTATCTGGCGCTGGTGGGTGACACCGTCGACGGCGTGCCCGGCGTCGCCAAATGCGGCCCGAAGACGGCGCTCAAATGGCTGGCGCAATACGGCTCGCTCGACGAAATCGTCGCCCATGCCGATGAAATCGGCGGCGTGGTCGGCCAGAATCTGCGCGATCACCTCAGCTTTTTGCCGCTGGGGAAAAAACTGGTCACCGTCGCCTGCGACCTGTCCAACCTGCCGGCGCCCAACACACTGACCACCACGCCGCGCGATACGGATGCCCTGCGCGAGCTCTATACCCGCTACCAGTTCCGCACCTGGCTGGGCGATATCGATGGTCCCGAAGCGGCCGCCGACATCCCTGCCCGCACGATTTCCGAAGCAGCTGCGCCCACGCTCCAAGGCAAAATCGACGTTACCTACGAAACCGTCCTGAGCTGGCCACAATTCGACGCCTGGCTGGCCAAAATCGAAGCGGCAGAACTGACCGCGCTCGACACCGAAACGACCAGCCTCGACTCCTTCGAAGCCCGCATCGTCGGCATTTCGCTGTCGGTCAAACCGGGTGAAGCCTGCTACATCCCGCTCGCCCACACCGCACCCGGCGTCGCCGACCAGTTGCCGAGCGACGAAGTGCTGGCCAGGCTGAAACCCTGGCTTGAAGCCGTCGACCGCAAGAAGGTGCTGCAAAACGCCAAGTACGATCAGCACGTTTTCGCCAACCACGGCATCACGCTGGCCGGCATCGCGCACGACACCATGCTGCAAAGCTACGTCATCGAGTCCGACAAGGGCCACGACCTCGGCCAGCTATGCACCCGCCACCTCGGCCTCGACACCATCGCCTACGAAGACCTGTGCGGCAAGGGCGCCAAGCAGATCGGCTTCGACCAGGTTGATATCGAGCGCGCCGCCACCTACGCCGCCGAAGATTCCGACGTCACCCTGCGCATCCATAACGTGCTGCACCCGCAATTCACCGACGAACCCGGCCTGTCGCGCATCTACCACGACATAGAAATGCCGGCCCGCCAGGTCATCTGGCAGATCGAACGCAACGGCATCCTGATCGACGCCGAGGTGCTGGCCCGGCAAAGTCACGAGATGGGCCAGAAGATCATGGCGCTCGAAGCGCAGGCCTACGAACTGGCCGGCCAGCCGTTCAACCTCGCCTCGCCGAAGCAGCTGGCCGACATCCTTTTCGAAAAACTCGGCCTGCCGGTCAAGAAGAAAACACCGTCCGGCGGACCTTCGACCGACGAGGAAGTCCTCTCCGAACTCGCCCTCGACTACCCGCTGCCCAAGCTGCTGCTCGAACACCGCAGCCTGTCTAAGCTCAAGGGCACCTACACCGACAAACTGCCGCGCATGGTCAATGCTCAGACCGGGCGAGTACATACTCACTTCTCTCAGGCATCGGTTGTCACGGGGCGCCTTGCCTCGACCGACCCCAACCTGCAGAACATCCCGGTGCGCAGCGAGGAAGGCCGGAAGATCCGCACCGCCTTCGTCGCGCCCGAAGGTTCCAGCATCGTCTCGGCCGACTACTCGCAAATTGAACTGCGCATCATGGCCCACCTCTCGGGCGACGAGGGCCTGCTCCACGCTTTCTCGCACGGCGAGGACGTGCACCGTGCCACGGCCGGCGAAATCTTCGGCGTCACGCCGCTCGAAGTCGGCCCCGACCAGCGCCGCGTCGCCAAGAGCATCAATTTCGGCCTGATCTACGGCATGAGCGCCTTCGGCCTGGCCCGCCAGCTCGGGCTGGAGCGCAGCGCGGCGCAGACCTACATCGACCGCTATTTCGCCCGCTATCCCGGCGTCGCCCGCTACATGGAGGAAGCCCGCGAAACGGCGCGGCAGAAAGGCTACGTCGAGACCGCCTTCGGCCGCCGCCTGTGGTTCCCCGAAATCCGTTCCAGCAACGGCAACCGCCGCCAAGCCGCCGAGCGCGCCGCGATCAACGCGCCCATGCAGGGCACGGCCGCCGACCTGATCAAGCTGGCGATGATCGCCGTGCAGGACTGGCTGGAAAAATCGGGGCTGAAATCAAAGCTGGTCCTGCAGGTACACGACGAACTGCTGCTCGAAGTGCCGGACGCCGAACTGATGGAAATTCGCACCCACCTGCCCCGGTTGATGAGCCAGGTCGCCGAGCTCAAGGTGCCGCTCGTCGTCGAAGTGGGTGTCGGGCCGAACTGGGAGGCGGCGCACTAGCCGTCCCAGCACGATCTCACGGTCAACCGGAAATTTTGCCCAATTTCGAAATTTCCGCGGCGCTGACCCGTGCGGCGTTGTAGCTGTCGATCCCGACCGCCGCACGCCGCCGGTCGGCAGCCAGAATCTCGGCCAACCGGCGTTCGTTCTCGGCCAGATTGCTGCGGTCGTTTTCGCGGTGCCAGAGGTGCAGCACGGCCGTGGCAAAGCGGCCATCCTTGCGTTGCACGCCCGCGTGCAGCAGGCGGATGGCGAGGTCGGCATCCTCGTGACCCCAGCCCTGGAAAGCTTCGTCGAATCCGTTGATGGCATCGAAATCGGCGCGCCACAGCGCCAGATTGCAGGTCCGCGCCCCCTGCCAGCGCTGCGGCTGGCGCTTGCGCCAACCCTGGCCGGCAAAGTGACAGAGCGGCAGCCAGCGGTTGATGGCGCCGGCGAATCGCCGACCGAGCCACGTCAAACGGCTGTCGCCGTGCAGCGCGACCATCGGCGTCTGCAACACCTTTTTCGTGAAGTCCTCGGAGAGCAGCACCCGGTTCCCAGCGACAAACCAGCCAGCTTCAGCCAAGGCGCGGTGTGCCGCGACAAAATCGGGGCGCAGGATACAGTCGCCGTCGATGAAAACCAGGTAATCGCCGCGGCTGGCTGCAACCGCGAGATTGCGCGCCGCCGCCGCACGAAAACCATCGTCTTCCTGCCAAAGATGGCGTAGCGGAACCGGAAAATGGACGCCTTCTGCCGCAACGGCCTCGGCGGTTTCAGCGCGTGAGCCATCATCGGCCACCAGCACCTCGAAGGCCGTATCGGTCTGCGCGGCAAGCGAAGCCAGCACTGCCCGCAAGGCGTCCGGCCGGTTATAGGTCGTGACGATGACCGAGATCAGTTGCGGCGTCATGGCGGGCTGCGCGAACAATCAGGGACGGCGCAAAGGCGGCGTGTCCGGCACCTTCCAGGCCTGGTCCATCTCGTAGCCCTTGGCGTAGCGGTAGAACGTGCCCTCGAAGTTGCCGAAGGCGATGATGAAACCGGGCCAGCCATCAAGAAAGCCGCGCTTGAAGATGTAGTGTTTGATGAAAGACCACAGGCCGTGCGTCAGCGCCTTGCCCATGCTGCCCTTGCGGCCGCGCAGGGCGAGCTTTTCCGCACCGAGCGTCGAATAGCGGTTGGCCTTGTGCACGACTTCATGCAGGTTCTTGAACGGCACCTGCCAGATCGGATTCTGCAGATGCCCGACGGGTCGATCGCTGTGCGATACGTAGCCCTCATGCACCGGCTCCATCGTGTAGCTCATCTTGCCCTTGCGGAAGAGCTGCGGCTGGCGGTAGTTCGGATACCAGCCGGAATGCTTGATCCAGCGCCCCATGAAGAAATTGCGGCGCGGCATCCAATACATGTCGAGGCTGGCCGGATCGGCGATGACGCGCAGGATTTCGTCGCGCGCCTCCGGGGTGCACCGCTCATCGGCGTCGAGGCTGAAAATCCAGTCATGCGTACAGGCCGCAATCGCGTTGTTGCGCAAATCGCCAAACCCCTTGAACGGCACCTGCACGACGCGCGCGCCGAGGCTCTCGGCAATCTCGACCATGCCGTCCGTGCTGCCCGAATCGGCGACGATGATCTCGTCGGCCCACAGGACGCTATTCACCGCCGCGGCAATCTTCTGCGCTTCGTTGAACGCGATGATGTAGGCGGTGATTTTAGGGATGGACGAATCAGTCATTTCTCATTTCTTTCGGAATTTATCATCGGCTGGCGCTGCCCGGCGTAATCAATCAGCGATTGAATGCTGTCCGAACATAACATCGGGGCAATCTTGCTGACCTCTTCGACCGGCCAGGTCCACCACGCAATGTGTTGCAAGGCCAGGCGCGTCGGCTCGTCAAATCGCCAGCGCACGTGGCGCGCCGGATTTCCTGCGACGATTGAGTAAGGATCGACATCGCGTGTCACCACCGCCCCGGCTGAAACGATTGCCCCATCGCCGATCGACACCCCGGATAAGACAATGGTATTCGAACACAACCAGACGTCGTTCCCGATCAGCACGTCGCCGCGACTGAAGCTGGTTGCCGGAATATCGCCCGGTAACATGGAAGAGAACGGGTAGGTGCTGAGCCACTCGGCATGATGATGGCCACCGAGCAATATCTGGACGTTCAGGGCTATGGAGCAGTAGGCGCCGATGCTCAGGGTCGCCCCCTCATCCCAGTCGTGCACCTTGGGCAGGCCGTAACTTCCGACACCAAACGTGTATTTCCCTGGGTAGTACAGGTTGAATCGGGCCTGCCCCCGAAACAGGGCAGGGATTTTCTTGAGGCGCCGCTCGGCCTGTCGAAAAAGAAATTGCTTCAGCGCCTTCATGTTCCGGATTTCCGATTTTGCTCAGCAGCGGCATAGAGCGCCCAGCAGGCCATCAACAAACTTAAACCCATCTTGTTGGAGAAAAATATTTCGCTGAAACTGAACACGAAGGCGAATCCGAGAAACGCCAGTTGAAAGATGCTGCCCGCCGCAACCCCCAGCGCTGCGCAAGTGACCACGAGTGCCGTCAGGAGCAAGCCCCCTCCAATGCCTACCGCCTGAGCCCAGTCGTTGTGGAAGCCGGGAATCTCTAACACATAGGGGTGAGGCACTCCAAACGCAGGATGGCTATCGTACAACTGTTTCAGAGAGGTATAACCTGGGCCGATGACCGGATGATCAAGCAGGGTCAGATACGCAATGCGGAACAGCTCTAGGCGCACTCCAATGGAGGTTGCGGCAAATTCAGCTTCATTGAAATAGAGCAAGACCTCCTGATAGCTGAGTTCGATCCGCGAAGCCATCGGCGCATACAAAAACGCAAACGCCGCAACGGCAAGCAAGATTGCGCCCCCGGCGAGCAAGCCACGCCGCCAGTCCATGGACTTGAACAGGGCAATCGCAATCAGAACGCACAGCGCGAGCAGGGCACCGCGGGATCCGCTCAACAGCGTGGCAACAATGCCCAGAAAGCCGGCCGCGATCAGCAGGGCATTCATGGCCGGCGACTGCTCTTTCGGATGGACAAACAAGACATGAAGAAAACACAGCACGGCAGCCCAGATCGAATACTGCCCAAATCGGTTCTCGTAGGTTCCACCCCAAGCGCGTTCCCTGCCTAGGCCGTACACTTCGATCAGTGCAACCCCGCAATAGACCGTCGCACCAAGCCCGGCGGCAATGGCCAGATGGCGATAGCTGACCCCGACCAGTCGCGCCCCGACAAACAACAGGGAGCACCAGACTAGCCGCATCAGCGGATTGAGATCCAGCGGATCATAGGCATGCCAGAACTGAGCAATGACCCACGCCAGAACAAACGGAAGAAACGGCAACCCCCAGCGCAGGGCAGAGACGAGCAATTCACGAATTTGCTCGCGCGGCGCCTGCCACAGCAGGATCAGGCAGACCGGCGCGGCCAGCACATTCAGATAGCGCGCCCCGCCGCCGAAAGGAAGCCATTTAACCGCCATGATCGGGTAGCACAGCAGGATACCCAGGGCGAATGCCCGCCAAACCGCCTGGCGGGTCATCTCAGGCCACATGGGCCACCTGTTGTTGATCGCCGAACCGTGCCAGTTGGCGCCATACGGCATCCAGCACCGGCGGCACGGGAATATTCGAGAGATAGCGCTCGGCTGTCGATGTATCCACATCGTTCGGGGCGATCAACGGGCCATAGTCGGCAGCATGGATCACTTCCGCACGGTCACTCCAGGGGCGCCAGATATGAACGTGCGTTGGCCCGAACAGGGCGACGAGAGGCACGCCCAGCGCCGCCGCCATATGCATTGGCACCGAATCCACCCCGACAAACAGCGTCGCCCCGACAATTGCCGCCGCTAGTTGCGGCAGTGTGAGTTGCCCGGCCAGCGACACGACCGCTGGGTTATTTACCCGCTGCAAGAGGCCATGAACGAGATCGATTTCACGCCGATCCGGCGCCGAAGTCAGCACCACCTGCCAACCGGATGCCGCGAGCGCTGCTATCACCTCGGCAAAACGGTCATCTTCCCAGCACTTGAAAAACCATCGCGAGGTCGGGTGGATCAGCACATACTTGCCCGCCACGCCGGCATCGGCAAGCTTGCCTCGAACCAGCGCCGCATCCTGCCCGGAATATCCCATGGTGCACGGTGCATTGTTTACATCGACCGAAACGCCAAGCGCCGCCAGTACGGCCAGATTCTTTTCGACCATATGCCCGGCAAAGGTGGGCACGATGCGGACGGGGAAAATCTTGCGCCATAACCAGAAATCGCGCTTCTCCATCTCGTAGCCGAAACGCACCGAAGCACCGCTCACCGCTGCGGCAATGGCACCCGGCCATTGGTCGTTGAGATGCAGGACCCAGTCGTAGCGACGGCGACGAATGTCGAGCATCAGCTGAATCAGCACCCGCGCCCGACGCAAGCCGCGGCCAACCTGCTTGCCGCGCTGCAGCGCCCATACCCTAGTCATATCGGGATTGGCAGCGAGCATGGGGGCCGTTTCGGCGAACACCAACGCATCGATCTCGACACCCGGGAATTGGCGTTTAAGCGCAGAAAACACCGGCGTCGTAAGCAGCACATCGCCGTGATTCTGCAAGCGGATCACCAATACACGCTTGGGCGCGGGAAATACGGACGAAGACATTAACTTGTGGGTTACCAGGCGGCTCTCAGGGTTGGGCGGATGATACACTTTCCTCGCTGGTTTCGCCGATGCGGGCCGGTGCTGGCAGCCGCCATGGCTGCGTGCCTCTTCTCTCCCGATGTCGACATGATCCCGTTGCCAGGCTTCAATCTGATATTTCACTCCATACGCTCCGGCGGCGGCATGGAGCGCCACGTACTCGACCTGATCGCCTACGCCTCGGCACAGAAACTGCCCTGCCGGATCATCACCCGGCAGCTGGAATGGCCGGGCACCCAGCCCGACGGCGTCGAATTCGTCGTAATGCCGGATCGGACACCATTTGCCCGCGTGAACAACTATCTGTTCGAGTCGCGCGCCTTCGGCCAATGCCGTAGCAACTGGCCGTCCATCGGCATTTCGCGCGCGCCTGGGCCCGGACTGTGCATCGTCGGTGGGACCCACCGTGGTCATCTGCTCGATCGTGGCAAGAAGCGGATCGGATTTTTCGATCGCGCCACCATCGGGCGCGAAACCGCCCTTTACCGCCAGGCCAGGCGCATCGTTTCCCATTCGGCCAAGGTGGCTGGCGAGATCGTCAGGCATTACGGGATCGACCCGGCCAAGGTGGTGACGCTTTACCCGCCGGTGGATACCGACAGGTTTTCGCTCGCCGCGCGGGCGAATCGCGAGGCTACGCGGCAGGCCCTGGGCGTCGCGCCCGGTGAACTGATGCTGCTCTTCCCCTCCAACAATCACGCGCTGAAGGGTGCAGACCTCATTCTGGAGGCATTAAAGGATTTCGACCCTCGGGTCCGCCTAGTCGTTGCCGGAAAATCGCCGCTCAACGCGCCAAATGTCATCAACCTCGGCTTTCGCGAAGAGATGCCGACCCTGTATGCGGCAGCCGATGCCGTTATTCTTGCCTCCCATTACGAAGCCTTCGGGCTGGTCGGCCCTGAGGCCATCCTGTGCGGCACGCCGGCCATTTTTTCGACGACCGTCGGTGCTGCCGAAGTCCTCTCGGACCATGCCTGCCTGCGCTTCGAACGCAATGCCCCAGCCCTGCGCACCGCCCTGCGCACCGCCCTGGAGCGCTTCGACAACGGCACGCTGAGCCTTCTCGACAACCCGGGCCAGCACATCCATTACCCGTTCTCGCTGCCGCAACACTTCGACGTTCTATTCGGTCTTCTGGCGGCCACCTCGCACCAATGACCCCCCCGTCCCTGCCCCCTGTCACCCTGCTGCTGCTTTGCTACAACCAGCAGGACACCATAGCCGAAGCACTGGCCGGCGCCCTCGCCCAGGATTATCCAAACCTTGAAATCGTCATCTCCGATGATGCTTCCCGGGATGCCACGGTCGAGCAAATCGAGCCATGCCTTCGCGACTACGCCGGACCGCACCGGATCAAGCTGTTGCGTAACGCAGAGAATCTCGGGATCGGCGGCAATATCGACCAGGCTGTCCGGCAATCGAACGGGGAGCTGATCTTCATTGCCGGCGGCGACGATGTTTCGCTACCCAACCGGGTCAGCACGGTCGTCGATTTCTGGCGGGCCCACGATGGCAAGCCAGACCTGATCGGTGCCTACCTGTTCGACATGGATCAGACTGGCAACATCCTCGGCACAATCCGGATCGGCACGCTGGAAGACTATCGGACGCTCGACGACTGGAGCCGCTCGCCGCCGCATGTGATCGGGGCCGCGCAGGCATGGACACGGCGACTCTTCGACCGTTTCGGCGGCCTGCCAAAAGGTGCCGTCGGCGAGGACATGGTGATGGCTTTTCGCGCCATCGGCCTGGCAACGGCAATTACCTTGCCCGTGCCACTGGTCAATTACCGGCGCGGTGGACTGACCAGCAAGCGGAAAGCGCTGAGCACCGACGCGGTGATTCGTGGTCTGACGCGCAAGATCAACAGTTCGAAAACCGAACTGAGCTGCATGCTCGACGATGCGCGCAAACTTGGCGCCAGCGCCGCAACGCTGGCCACCTTGACCCTGAAACTGGACAAGGAAAAATTCATCGAGGCGATGTTTGCCGCGTCCGGCACCGGAGAAAAAATCCGTATCTGCCTGCGCTATGGCCAGCTTCCCGGCGACTTTCGCCTGCGCATCCTGACCTACGCGGCAGCCCCCTGGCTCCTGGCGCCGTTCTTCTTCCTCAAACGCCTGCGCTATCGGTCAGCGGCTGGTTCGTGACCGAGTCACGCTGCAGGCGCTGCAGCTTGGCATAGACGCCGTCCTTCGCCAGCAGTTCAGCATGGCGGCCGCGTTCGACGATGCGGCCCTGATCGAGGACGACGATCAGGTCGGCGCGTTCGATGGTTGATAGTCGGTGGGCGATGACGAGGGTGGTGCGGCCGACGATCAGGGTGTCGAGGGCGGCCTGGATCAGGCGTTCGGATTCGGTGTCGAGGGCCGAGGTGGCTTCGTCGAGGATGAGGATCGGCGCGTTTTTCAGGAAGGCGCGGGCGATCGCGAGGCGCTGGCGCTGCCCACCGGAGAGTTTGACGCCGTTCTCGCCGACTTCGGTATCCAGGCCCTTTTCCATCTGACCGATGAATTCCCATGCGTTGGCGGCCTTGGCGGCGGCCTCTATCTGCGCGTCGGTGGCCTTTTGCGCGTGGCCGTAGGCGATGTTGGCGCGCACGGTGTCGTTGAACAGAACGACATCCTGGCTGACCATGGCGATGTTGTCGCGCAGGCTTTCCAGCGTCAGTTCTTCGAGCGGATGGCCGTCGAGGCGCAGCGTGCCCTGCGTGAGGTGGTAGAAACGCGGCACCAGCGCCGCCAACGAGCTCTTGCCACTGCCCGAGTGACCGACCAGGGCGACGGTCTGGCCGGGCTGGATGTCGAGGTCGATGTCGATCAGCGCCGGTCGCGGCGCGTTCGGGTAGGTGAAATTGGCCTGCTCGAATTGCAGGTGGCCACGGGCGCGCTCGATGCGCACCGTGCCACGATCGTCCTCGGCCACTTCGTCGAGCACCTGGAAGACGCTCTCGGCGGCAGCCAGACCGCGCTGCAGGGGGGCGGAAACGTCCGTCAGGCGCTTGACCGGCGCCAACAGCATGACCAGCGCCGTGATGAATGAAAGGAATTCGCCGACGGTCGTTCCGGAATCGCTGTTGGACTGACGCAGCGCCATGTAGGTGATGATGGCCACCGAGATCGAGACGGCGACCTGCGTCAGCGGCACCGTGGCAGCGGCAGCAGCGGCCTCGCGCATGGTGGCGCGGCGGAAGGTGTTAAGCACCTGGTCGAAACGACCTTTTTCGTATTGCTGGCCGCCGAAGATCTTGACTACCTTGTGGGCGCCGACCGCCTCTTCGAGAATGTGGGTGATGAGACCCATGGCCGAATAGCCGCTGCGCGCGGCAGCCCGCAGGCGCTTGCTGAAGATGCGGATGAGGCCGGTAACGACCGGGCCAACGGTCAGCGCGATCAGCGTCAGCTTCCAGTCGAGATAGAGCAGGTAACCGAGCAGGCCGACTATGGTCAGCGAATCACGCACCACCGTGGTCAATACACCGGTGGCGGCCTGCGTCACGTTGGTGACATCGTAAGCCACCTTGGAAATGAGTACGCCGGTCGACTGGTCGTCGTAAAAACGGGTCGGCAGCGTCATCAGGCGGCCGAACATGGCCTGGCGCAGGTCAAAAACCACCCGTGCCGCGATCCATGCCATCGAAAAACCGGACGTGAAGGTCGCAACGCCGCGCAGGATGAAAATGCCGACGATGGCCAGCGGCAGCAGTATGATTTCGCGCTCGCTCGCCGCCTTGAAGCCGTTGTCGATCAATGTCTTGAGCAGCCAGGGCGCCACCGGCTCGGTCGCCGCCGTCGCCACCATGCCCAGAATGGCGATGACAAAGACGCGCCAGTACGGCTTGACCCAGCTAAGCAGCCGGAGATAGATCTGGCGGCTGGACATCGTTGGTTCGGGGACTTGGGTCACTGGCGGCGGACGTGGAGGAAAAGCCGCATTTTACCGTTTCGTGACGCGGCGCACCCGACCGTTTGCATCCAGCTCGACCGTCGTCACCGACAGAAAGTCCGCTGAAACGGTCAGCCAGGCGTCGTCAGCCAGACCAAGCCAATGCGCCAGCAAAGCCCGGATAACGCCACCGTGCGTCACGACGACTGCCTCCGGCACGTTGATGCGGGCAATCGCCTGACGCGCCCGTGCCTGAAGCTGGCGCGGCGATTCGCCACCGGGCGGCGCATAGCCGACGACATCGGCCGCCCAGGCGTCGAGCTCGTGGCGCGGGATGTCGTCCCAAGCTAGCCCCTCCCACTCGCCAAAATGGATTTCTGCCAGATCGGCATCAAGCTGCGGTACCGGGTGCAAGGCCAGCGCCAGATCGTGGCAACGGCGCAGCGGGCTGGTCCAGACCGGAAGCTCCGCCGGCAGCCTGGACTGCAAATCCCGCAGGTCGGCCAATTCAATTTCGGCCAAAATTTCCCGTTGACCGTAGCAAATGCCTGCATCGATCTGCGGTTTCGGGTGGCGGATCAGATGGAGACGGAAGCCCTCAGCCACGTGGGGCACCCATGCGCCAGATCAGACAGCGGTTGTTCGAGGGCATTTCCCGGTCTTCGAGAAATTGCAGGCCGGACTGCCGGGCCAGTCGGCCTAGCGCCATCACGTCACGCAGCCCCTGGTGCGGTGCCTTTTCCTTCAGAGACTGATCGAAAGCGGCATTGCTCTCGCTGGCGTGGCGACCGTCGATCATGAAGGGGCCGTAGATGAAGAGGATGCCGCCCGGCGCCAGCACGGCAGGCAGACCGGCGAAGAGAGCTTCGACCGCTGCCCACGGCATGATGTGCAGGGTGTTGGCGGTATAAACGGCGTCGTAGGTGCCGCCCGGCCACGGGCCGAGGACGTCGAAGTCAAACGGTGGCAGGGCATTGGGCAGGGCTGCTTCGGCTAACCACATCCGGATGCCGGGCAGGAACTCCGGGCGGTCCGATGTCTGCCAGGTGAGGTGCGACAACCGGGCACAGAAATGGATGGCGTGCTGGCCCGTGCCACTGCCGACCTCCAGAACCTGCTGGCGGTCTGCAAAGACCTCGCGAAGCACTGCGAGAATCGGCTCGCGGTTCTTTTCAGTGGAGGGGGCGTCGGGTTTTTCCATGGTTTCTGGCGCTAGTGCAATGCCAGAAGCTTAACGGTAAATCGGCCGATGGACAGCCACCGGCTGCCTTTCAATTCTGAGCATTTTTTCGGGTTGACCGTAGGAATGCCGTTTTTGCCTGTAGCAGCGTTAAAAATGCGCAACCAAGCCAAGGTAGAAGGCGATTTCGGCCAGTTGCTGCACCGCTCCCAAACAGTCGCCTGTGTAACCGCCGAGCCAGCGGCGACATTTGGCGGCGAGCCAGAGGGTGGCCAATGCGGCCAGGGCGACGGCGGGCAGCACTTGCTCGGGGGCCAACAAAAACAGCGGCAAAACGGCGAAAATCAGCGCAAAAAGGAGTGAACCAAGACCAAGCCGGGCGGCGACGGGCCGTGCCTTGGTGCTCTCGTCGTCGCGAGCGTAGTCCATGCTCGCCATCAGGCTCACAGCGCAGAAGCGGGAAACAGCGTGGCCGGCGATCAGCGCCGCCACCACCTGCCCGGCCGGCAGTGTAGCGAGCAGCGCGAACTTGCCAAGCAAAGCGAGGACGATGGCGATGACGCCATAACTGCCAACCCGCGAATCCTTCATGATGGCGAGAATTTTCGCCTTGTCCCAGCCACCGCCCAGACCATCGGCCGTGTCGGCCAGCCCGTCCTCATGGAAGGCGCCGGTCAGGGCGATGGTGGCGACCATGCTGAGCACGACGGCCACCGGCTGCGGCCAGACGTGCAGCGCCATCCAGAACACCAGTGCGCCAAAGCTGCCAACCAGCAGGCCGATGGCCGGCAGGTAGCGCGCTGCCCTGGCCAGCCCGTCCGGCGAATAGCCGACCCAGGCCGGCACCGGCAGCCGGGTGAAATAGCCAAGGGCGGCGAAGAAGGCGCCCAGCTCGCGGCGGATCACTCTTTGTCCGAAACGCCGGCCGATTCGAAGCTGGCCATTTCGTTGAGGAAATTGACCGAGGCCTGAACAAGTGGAAATGCCAGCGCGGCGCCAGTGCCTTCGCCCAGACGCAGGCCGAGGTCGAGCAAGGGTTCGGCGCCAAGTGCGCGCAGTTGCGCGGCGTGGCCGGCCTCGGCCGAGCGGTGACAGAACACGCAGTATTCGGTGAAGGCCGGGGCCAAACGGCTGGCAACCAGCGCTGCGGCGCTAACGATGAAACCATCGATGAGCAGCACCATCTTTGCTTCGGCCGCAGCCAGCATGGCGCCGACCATGGTGGCAATCTCGAAGCCGCCGAATTCGGCAAGCACGGCCAGCGGGTCATCCTTGCCCTCGGCAGCGCGGTAACGCGTCAGCGCGGTGTCGAGCAGCGCCTGCTTGCGCACGAGGCCGGCGTCGTCCAGCCCCGTGCCGCGACCCACGCAATCGGCCAGCGGCAAGCCGGTCAGGCAATGCGTCAGCAGCGAGGCCGAGGCGGTGTTACCAATGCCCATTTCGCCGAAGCCGACGACATCGCAGCCGTTGGCGGCCAGTGCGAGGACGATGCCGGCACCCTGGGCGATGGCCTGGGCGCACTGCTCGGCGCTCATCGCCGACTGCTCGATGTAATTGGCGGTGCCCGGCGCGATCTTGACGTCGATCAGCCCGGCACGGTCTTCACCGAAATCGTGGGCGACGCCGGCATCGACGACGCTTAGCCCAAGCCCGTTCTGGCGCGCGAAGACGTTGATCGCCGCGCCGCCGGCCAGGAAGTTCTCGACCATCTGCCAGGTCACGTCTTGCGGGTAGGCCGAGACACCGGCCTTGGCCGCGCCGTGGTCGCCAGCAAAAACCAGCAGATGGGGCTGGCTGAATTCCGGGGCCAGGCGCTGCTGGATCAGGCCGATCCGGATCGCCGTCCGTTCGAGCTGGCCGAGCGCGCCGAGCGGCTTGGTCTTGCGGTCGACCTTGTTTTTGAGCGAATTTTCAAGAGCCCGGTCCGGGGCGACAATTTCAAACGAATGCATCCGATTCTCCAAAAAGAAAAAGGGCCTCGCGGCAAGGCCGGCGAAATCGCCAAGACGCTGCCGCGAAACCCTGTCCACAGGTTTCCCAAGAGGACTCGACACGTCTTCTGGCTTTCGGATCAGCCGGAGCGCTGCGCCTTCCCGGCTTTCACCAGTGGCCTGTTGCAGCGTCCGTCCCCGATTACAGCGGCGGGCCCGCCCCGGAATTGAGTTGCCTCGCACCGGGTTCCGTTACGTCGAATCGGGGTGGATTATACCGGCCCATTCGCCGACA
>JAEUOG010000036.1 GCA_016790815.1 Dechloromonas sp. | reverse complement strand
TCGGCGATCTCGCGCATGAATTCGGCGCGGGTGAAATCGCCCTTCTCGATGCGGCCGAGCTTCCATTCCCACTCGCCGGTCAGTTCCGGCTGGGTCAGTTCGTTGACGCCGAGGCCATTGAGCAGGGTCATCAGCGAGAAGGCCTTGGCGGTCGGGATCAGCTCGCGGCCCTCGCGGTGCATGTACTGCTCGCCGATCAGGTTCTCGATGATCTGGGCGCGCGTCGCCGGCGTGCCGAGGCCGCGGCCGGCCATCGCCGCCTTCAGCTCCTCGTCGTCGACCATCTTGCCGGCGCCTTCCATGGCCGAGAGCAGGGTGGCTTCAGAGTAGCGCGGTGGCGGCTTGGTGGCGTTGGCCTTGACGGTGACTTCTTCCGTTTTTACCTTTTCTTTGGCGTCGACCGCGACAAGGTTGCCATCGTCGCCATCCTGGCCTTCTTTGCCATGCACGGCGAGCCAGCCCGGATTGACCAGCACCTTGCCCTCGGTTTTGAAAGGATGGCCTTCGACGCGGGTGATGCGGGTGGTCACCATGTACTCGGCGGCCGGGAAGAAGACGGACAGGAAGCGCTTGACGACGAAGTCGTACAGCTTCTGTTCCAGTTCATTCAGGCTTTTCGGGGCCTGTGGCGTCGGGATGATGGCGAAGTGGTCGCTGATCTTGGCGTTGTTGAAGATGCGCTTGTTGGGCAGCACCCAGTTGCGGGCCAGAATCTGGTGGGCAAACGGCGAATAACGTGCAAGCAGTACCTCGTCGTGGCCCTTGCCGGCACCCTGGCCGGTCAGCATGGTCATCGTTTCCTTGACGGTCGCCAGGTAGTCTTCCGGCAGGCAGCGGGAATCGGTACGTGGGTAGGTCAGTACCTTGTGCTTTTCGTACAGCGCCTGGGCCAGCGACAAAGTGGTCTTGGCCGAGAAGCCGAAGCGGCTGTTGGCTTCTCGTTGCAGGGTCGTCAAATCGAACAGGCCTGGCGACAGGCGGGTTTCCGGCTTGGCTTCTTCGGTCACATCGCCCGGCTTGCCGAGGGTTGCGGCCCGAATGGCATCGGCCTTGTTCTGTTCCCACAGGCGGTCGGCGCGGGCGTGTTCGTCGTCGTTCTTGCCCTTGAACCCTTCGTCGAACCATTTTCCACGGTAGTTGCCTGCCTTGGCGGCGAATTCGGCTTCGACTTCCCAGTAATCCCGCGGCTTGAATTCGCGGATTTTCTTTTCACGCTCGACGACGATGGCCAGCGTCGGCGTTTGCACGCGGCCGACCGTGGTCAGGTGGAAGCCGCCAGTCTTCGAATTGAAAGCCGTCATCGCCCGCGTGCCGTTGATGCCGACCAACCAGTCGGACTCAGAACGGCAGACAGCAGCATCGCCGAGGCCTTGCATTTCGTTGCCATGGCGCAGGCGCGAGAAACCGTCGCGGATGGCGCCTTGCGTCATCGACTGCAGCCACAGGCGCTGGACCGGCTTGCCGGATTTGGTGTGCTGGGCGATGTAATTGAAGATCAATTCGCCTTCGCGCCCCGCGTCACAGGCGTTGATCAGGGCGCTGACATCCTTGCGTTTAATCAGTTTTGCCAGCACTTTGAGGCGGGGCTCGGTTTTTTCGATCGGCTTAAGCGCGAAGTGCGGCGGGATGACCGGTAGGTGAGCGAACGACCATTTGCCGCGCTTGACCTCGAATTCTTCGGGGCAGGCCAGTTCCAACAAATGACCAACAGCCGACGATATGACATGGCTGTCACTCTCGTAGTAATCGTCGTGCTTGGTGAAGCCTCCCAGCGCCTTGGCGATGTCGGCAGCGACGGAAGGTTTCTCGGCAATTATCAGTTTTTTGGTCATGTTGGGGCCTGTTGAGTCCGGGGCATGATAAGTGCCCGGTGCGCGGCTTGGCAAGCCGCCTATAAAGTAGGGTGAGGCTAGGCGAGCCGCTGATAGCGATTGCCGGGCAAGGGGGCAATCTGGCCCGAAAGTTCGAGCATCAGGAGTTCAGGCAACAATTGGTCGGCGCTTTGACCGGTCGTTTCGACCAAGTCGTCCAAGCTGCACGGATCGTGGCCGAGGGCGGCAAGCAGTGGATTTTCGTCCGTTGGGCCAATGGTCTCCACCTGAACATCCAGATGCGATGAAAAGTTGCCCAGTTCCTCAAGGACATCGTTTGCCGTTTCCACCAGTTTGGCGCCTTGCTTGATCAGTTTGTGGCAACCGCGTGCGACGGGCGAGTGAATCGAGCCGGGAATGGCAAATACTTCACGTCCCTGTTCGCCGGCAAGACGCGCCGTGATCAATGAGCCACTCTCTGGTGCCGCTTCGACAACCAGCACACCACGTGATAGACCGGAAATGATGCGGTTTCGTCGCGGAAAGTTGGCGGCAATCGCCGGGGTGCCAAGCGGAAACTCTGAAATGACCGTGCCGTGTTCGACAATGGCCAGCGCGAGTTCCTTGTTGCGGGCGGGGTAGATGCGGTCAGCACCGGTACCGATGACTGCAACGGTGTCACCTTTGGCTGAGAGCGCACCCCGGTGTGCGGCAGCGTCAATGCCGAGAGCGAGGCCACTGATGATACATAGCCCCTTGCCGGCCAGTGCCCGGGCAAAGTTTTCGGCTGTCTGGATTCCCAATGGCGTCGCGTTGCGGCTGCCGACCATCGCCAATCCGCGTTTCCCGAGCAGGGCCGGATTGCCGCGGACGTAGAGCAGAGTGGGAGGATCGGCGATTTCGAGCAGGGATTTGGGGTAAGCATTATCGGCAAGGGTCACGATGTGTTGCCCCGGCTGGCTGGCCCACTCAATGCTGCGGTCGACGGCTTCCGACGGTTCAAAATCGAAGAGCAGGTCGGCGCGGTCTCCGATTACGCTGCGCGCGGCGAGTCGACCGGCGGCGAACACCGCCTCGGGTAAACCGAAAGCGGCGAGAAGCTTTCTTTGCGACTCGCCGCCAATGCCGGGGATAAGCGTTAGCCGTAACCAGCCGGCCAGGCCTTCGGAGTTGATCACGGGTTTCTTGCCGAGTCCCCGATGATGACGGATTTCGACGATTCGACAACGAGTGCGTAGGCTACGCCGTCAAATACACGGAAGACAAATGCAAGGCCATATCGCTCTTCAGGAACCGGTGTCTCGCTGCGAATGCCGTTATCGTCAATGTTGACGGCGATGCGCTTGCGGAACAACGCAACGACGTGGCCAACCTCCAGCCCGTCATTCTTGCCCTGGGTCAGCGAGACGACCGAGGTCGCACCACCTTCCTGGACGCCGCCGTAGATCGACATCACCTTCGCCGCCACTTCCCGCTCGGGGCGGCGTGGTGCGTACGTGATGATTTCCGGTGGTGGGGCCGGAATGAGTTCATCGCCACGGGCCATTTCTTCCTTGGCCAAGGTGACGCGCAGGGTAGCCGGTTCGCCCGGTTTGGTCAGCTGCGCATTGCCGAGAAAAAAGGCTTCGTAGGCGAGAATTGCACCGGTCTCCGGATCCTTGAGCGCCTTACCCTTGCGGAACACGTGCCATTTCTCGGTTTTCCCGTCGAGAATGCCGCTGGCGTAGAAGGTATCGCCGCCGCCAAGCAGCATGCGGTCTTCCTGAGCAGCCACGATCTTTACCGCACCGATCCGGTCGCTTGCTTCAACGATCAACGGCTGGGAAATGAAAGGCTCGATGACGTTTGGCGGAATGCTGGGGATGACTTGCTGCGTAGGGGAGCTATAAACAGTTGGCTGCACCTTGCCGTCTTTTCCGGTGACCCGTTTGGCCATCCTGAGGCGCGGCGATCCACTCGAGGTATCCAGCAAAATGATGTCGCCCGGATAGATCAAATGCGGATTCTTGATCTCTTCCTTGTTCATCCGCCAGATTTCCGGCCAGCGCCAGGGCTGCTTGAGGAATTTGCCCGAAATGCCCCACAGGGTATCTCCCTTGACGACGATGTGACGGTCTGGGGGGTTATCGACGAGTGTCAGCGGCTCGGCGGCCGATGCGCAGGCGGCCGTCACGGCCAGGATGAGCGCGGATATAATGCGAACCATAGTCGTAACCTCACGTGCCGGCGGAACGCAATTCTATTGTCGCAGTCTCAGTAAAGTGGCGATCAACTTGCGTTCCATATCTCGGGAATTGCTTTAGATTCTGCACGTAATAACCTAATCGAGCAAGCTTTTATTCCTATTTCCCCATGGCCCTACTACCCATTTTGCGTTTCCCTGATCCACGTCTGAAAAAGGTCGCTTCACCCGTGACGCAGATTGATGACAGCACCCGAAAACTGGTCGCCGACATGGCTGAAACCATGTACGAGGCACCGGGGATAGGCTTGGCTGCGACCCAGGTTGATGTTCACCAGCGTATCGTTGTGATCGACGTATCTGAGGACAAGAGTGAACTGCAGGTTTTCATCAACCCGACGCTCGGAAACTGTGAAGGCTCGCAGACAGGCGAAGAGGGTTGCCTGTCGGTGCCCGGCATCTACGACAAGGTCGAGCGGGCAGAACGTGTGTCGATCAGTTATCTGGATCTGGACGGCAAGCAGCAGGTGCTCGAGGCTGAGGGGCTTTTGGCCGTGTGCATCCAGCACGAAATCGATCATCTCAACGGCACTGTTTTCGTCGACCATCTTTCCCAGTTGAAACAGCTTCGCATCAAGAACAAGTTGGCCAAGCAGGCGCGCGTTACGGCATGAGGCTCATCTTTGCCGGGACACCGGAATTTGCAGCGCAGGCCTTGCGGGCAATCGTTGCTGCAGGACATGAAGTTGCGATGGTGCTGACGCAACCGGATCGCCCGGCTGGTCGCGGCATGAGCTTGCAGCCGTCGGCCGTCAAGAAAGTGGCGCTGGAGAGCGGTATCGAGGTATTCCAGCCGCTGACGCTAAGGGACGCCGAGGCGCAGGCGAAAATTGCCGCCGTCGGCGCTGAGGTCATGGTGGTCGCGGCTTACGGCCTGATCCTGCCGCAAGTGGTGCTCGACATGCCACGCTTCGGCTGTATCAACATCCACGGCTCGCTGTTGCCGCGCTGGCGTGGTGCGGCGCCGATCCAGCGCGCCTTGCTGGCCGGTGACGCGGAGACCGGCGTTTGCATCATGCAGATGGAGGCAGGGCTGGATACCGGGCCGGTATTGTTGCGTGGCGCATTTTCCATCGAGGCGGGCGATACCACGGCGACGCTGCATGACCGTCTGGCCGGACTCGGCGCAAAACTGGTCGTCGAAGCGCTCGACAAACTGCCTTTGCATGCCGAGCCGCAACCCGTGGAAGGCGTGACTTACGCCCACAAGATCGAGAAGGCCGAGGCGTTGATTGACTGGGCGAAGAGCGCGGCGGAGCTGGATCGCCATATTCGTGCTTTCAACCCGTTTCCCGGCGCGCAAGCCTTGTTTGGCGGCCAGACGGTGAAGCTCTGGCAGGCGACGCCGGTGGCTGGCGCGGGTCAAATCGGTACCGTTCTGGCCGTTGACCGCAGCAGTGTCGTGATTGCCTGCGGTGAGGGAGCCTTGGCGGTTACCGAGTTGCAGAAAGCCGGTGGCAAGCGTTTGCCGGTACAGCAATTCCTGGCAGGCCATCCGCTGAAAGTGGGCGACCACTTCGATCTGCCGGCTTGATCGGCTGGCGCTCGATCAGTTCCCGAGGTGGCCGCGTTCCACCTCTTGTTTTTCCAGGTGAGCCGGCGAGAAGCGCGTGACTACCGCGTCGAATAGCGCATGCGCCCGTTCGCTGTTGTTCCCGCTGAAATTGCAAACATAGATATCCAGCGTGACACTGGCGATCTCCGGCCAGGTATGCACAGCGAGGTGAGATTCGGCGAGGACGACGGTGCCGGTCACGCCGGCCGGCTGCCCTCCCGCGTCCTGGAAGGTGTGGAATAGCCGACCGACCACAGTCAGGCCGTGGATCTGGCATGCATCGACACAAAACGTTTCGAGCGCCTGCGCGTCGAGCAGAAAGCCCGGCGTGCAGCGGCAGTCGTGGAGGTCAGCGATGAGGTGCAAGCCGTTCATGGGGTAATTCTATGGGGTTTCACGTGGAACGCGCTGGCCGAAAATGGCGTCGAGCAGGCGGCCCAGCCGGTAACCGGCCTCGACGATGCGGCGATCGGCAGTCTCGCGGCTTTGGCGGTGAAAATCTTCGGTGATGACTGGTCGCCGGCTGCCGCTGGCTAGCGGATAGGCCTCGTTCAACAGGCGATGGCTTTCCTCGCGCCACAGCGAAACGTTTCCTTGTTTTGGTGCAGGATGGTTTTCAAGCAGCCGGGTGGCGTTTTGCGCGAGCCGCTTGCCACGCAACCAGGGCGGACCGGGCAGGTCGTCCCAGTAAACATGCAGGTTGCTGTTTGGTAGCCGTTTGTTGAACGGGTTTTCGATCTCGAGCTGGTTGCCCCCTTCGTCGCCATGGCGGCCGACGTGCAGCGGCTGGTGGATGTCGCCAACGAGGTGGGCCAGCCAGGGCAGGGCATATGAAATTTCGGCTTTTTCCCCGGTTGACCGCAGAAGCCGGCTCAGGTGTTCGATCTGCGTATCCAGTTCGCCGGATTTCGTTTTGCCGGCGGCATCGAGGTCGACGTAGTGCCATCGCTTGTGTCGGGCCGTGTCGGAAAGCCCGGGGAATGCCGGCGTGGCGGGTTCCCTTTCTTCGTCGTGGAAACGCGGGTCATTGCGAATGACGTCCGGCCAGGTGGAAGCCTCGGCGAAGACATCGACGTCGTGGTTCGAGCGGGATTTTTCGACCCAGCGGTGGTGATCGGGGTGGTGTGAAAGCGCTTCACTGATGGCTGACTGCGCCGCGGGCGACAGTTGCTGCCAGGCAATGACGGCAGTCAACCGGTGGCCGGCAGCGTTCCAGGCACAGGCGGGTGCATGCACGGCAAAGAAAAGGAGGGCGAGGAGGATTTGCCGCATTCGGCCATTATGCCGCGTGCGATAATGGCCGCCTATGTCCAGTTTGCCGCTCAATTCACTCGCCTACGCCCTGTTGCAGGCGTCCCGCATCGATACCGCCGTTTTGGGTGGGCAGAGTCTGGCCGACGGCCTGCTAGGCAGGGTCGAGCCGGAGGCCCGTCCCGCGGTGCAGGATCTCGTTTTCGGCAGCTTGCGCGCCTATGGGCGCGGCGATTTTTTCTTGTCCAAACTGCTACAAAAGCCGCTGGCCAGCGACGAAGTACGCGCCCTGTTGCTAGTCGCCCTCTATCGCCTCGAAACCCGGCCGGATGCCGCGCATACCGTCGTCGATCAGGCTGTTTCGGCGGCCGGTGAGGTCGCGGGTGGGAATTTCAAGGCGCTGGTCAATGGCGTGTTGCGTAATTTCCTGCGCCAGCAAGCGGCGCTGACCGCTGAATTTGCTGCCGATCCGGTGGCTTCGGCCATGCACCCCGACTGGTGGGTGGTCCAATTGCAGGCTGCCTATCCGCGGGACTGGCCCGCCATCGCCGCCGCTGGAAATTTGCCGCCGCCAATGGGGTTGCGCGTCAATACCCGTCGGATCTCGCGTGACGATTACATCATGAAGCTCGCGGCCGAAGGCATTCCTGCCAAACCGGTCGGCGAGAGCGGGCTGGCGCTCGACAAGCCGGTGCCGGTCGATGCGCTGCCGGGTTTTGCCGACGGCCTTGTTTCGGTACAGGACCCGGGCGCACAGATCGCTGCCACCTTGCTCGATCCGGCGCCGGGCAGCCGCGTTCTGGATGCCTGTGCTGCACCGGGCGGCAAGACGGCACACCTGCTTGAACGTTGTGATCTCGACCTTCTGGCGCTCGACCTCAAGCCTGCCCGTTGCCGGCGTATCGCGGATGGTCTCGCGCGCCTCGGCCTTAAAGCCGGCATCGAGGCCGCCGATTGCGTCAAGCTGACGAGCTGGTGGGACGGTCGGCCCTTCGATGCGGTGCTCGCCGACGTGCCGTGCACGGCGAGTGGCGTCGTGCGCCGCAACCCGGATGCCAAGTGGTTGCGTCGCGAGGCTGACATTGCCAGTTTTGCCACAGCACAGACGCGAATCCTCGATGCTTTGTGGCAGGTCGTGCGGCCGGGCGGTAAACTGCTCTATGTGACCTGCTCGGTTTTTCCGGCCGAAAACGGCGAACAGATCGAACGCTTCCTGGCACGCCAGCCGCAGGCTCACCGTCGTCACGAACAACAGCTTTTACCGACCGCTGAACACGATGGCTTTTTCTACTGTCTGCTCGAAAAGCGTGCTTGACCACCTGCGCCGATGGCTGGCGTTGCTGGTTTTCGTGCCGGTTTTGGCGTGGACCGCAGAAATTGACATCAACAACCCGCAGTTTTCAGCCAGCGACGATGGCTACGTTCTTTCGGCAGACTTCAAATTTGAACTGAACCCGCGCCTCGAAGAGGCGGTGACCAAGGGCGTTGTCCTGTACTTTGTCGCCGACTTCGAACTGGCCCGTGCCCGCTGGTACTGGCTGGATGAAAAGCTGGCCAGCCGCAGCCAGACCTATCGCCTCTCCTATCACGCGCTAACCCGGCAATTCCGGCTCTCGACGGGCGGTTTGCATCAGTCGTTCCAGTCCTTGTCCGAGGCCACGCAAGTCCTTGCCCGGCTACGCAACTGGATCGTTGCCGACAAGAACGACAAATCCATCCGCCCAGGCGAACCCTACGAAGCATCGTTGCGCATTCGGCTCGATGTCACCCAGTTGCCACGCCCATTCCAGATTACCGCGCTGGGCAACAAGGATTGGAGTTTTTCCTCCGATTGGAAAAAATGGCCCGTGACCCTGGCTCCGGCAGTGCCGCCGGTGGAGGCCAAGTGAAACGCATCATCGCAGCCGGAGGGGCGTTTGCGGCAGCCATAGGCGGCATCCTGTGGTTCCTGCTGCTGATGTCCACCGCGGCGGATACCGTGCTTTTCTCGCGCAACTATCCGCTGCTGATCGCCCTCAACGTCGTGCTGGCACTCGGTATGCTCGGGCTGGTCGGCTGGCAGTTGCGCACCTTGTGGCGCGACTACCAGGCCCAGGTTTTCGGTGCCCGACTCAAGTTGCGGCTGATGCTGATGTTCGGCGTCATTGCCGTTCTTCCCGGCGCATTGGTCTATGGCGTATCAGTGCAGTTCGTCACGCGATCCATTGAGAGCTGGTTCGATGTGCGCGTCGAGAAAGCGCTTGAGTCCGGCGTGCAGCTTGGCCGTTCGGCACTCGATTCGCTGTTGCTCGATCTCGGCGAAAAGGCGCGCAGTGTGGCGGTGGAGTTGTCGGACATACAGGAGTCATCCCGCCGCTCGGCCCTGCTGCGCCTGCGTGAAGAAAAAGGGGTTCAGTCCGTGGCGCTCTTTTCTGTCGGCGGCCAGCTGCTTTCGAGTGCGACAGCCGATCTTTCGAGCCTGCTTCCCGATTTGCCCAGTCAGTCGCAGTTGAAGCAGGCACGTAGCACGCAGATGGTGAGCACCATCGAAGGCGATGGCGGCAAGCTCCATTTGCGCGTGCTGGTGCCGGTCAGTGCCCGCGGTGTGTTCGAGGAGCCGCGCATCCTGCAAGTGACCCATCCGGTACCGGATGGGCTGGCCCATGACGCCGATGCGGTGCAGGTTGTCTATCGTGACTACCAGGAATTGCAGCTGGCCCGCGAGGGACTGACGCGCATCTACGCGCTGACACTGACACTGACCGTTCTTGTTGCGCTGTTTGGCGCCTTTGCGCTGGCCTATGTCATGGCCCGCAGGTTGGCTGCGCCGCTTTACATTCTCGCCGAAGGCACACAGGCGGTCGCGCAGGGCGATTTCTCGCCGCGTCAGGCAATTTACAGCGGTGATGAGCTCGGCATCCTGACTCAGTCTTTCAACCGGATGACCCGCCAGCTTGACGATGCACGACGCGAGACCGAACGTCATCGGGCCGAACTGGAATCGGCTCGTGGCTATCTCGAATCCATCCTCGCCAACTTGTCGACCGGCGTATTGGTATTCGATCGCCATTTCGTGCTGCGGACGGTAAATGAGGGTGCGCTGACCATTCTGAGCGACGATTTCATGGGCCTGGTCGGCTCGCCTGCCGATGAGTGGCCACGCCAGCAAGCGCTTGGGGGTTTCATTCGTGAGCATTTTTCTGGTACCGACGAAGCCGAATGGCAGGCTCAGCTCGAAATGGAGCGGCCGAACGGCATGCCGCAGGTACTTTTGCTGCGGGGCTCCCGTCTACCCGAGGCGAGCGGCGGTGGCGATGTCGTGGTGTTCGACGACGTGACCCGCCTGATCGCCGCCCAGCGCAGCGCAGCGTGGGGCGAGGTCGCACGTCGCCTGGCGCACGAAATCAAGAATCCGCTGACGCCGATCCAGCTGTCGGCCGAGCGTTTGCAGTTCAAGCTGGCCGACAAGCTGTCGAATGGCGATGCCGACATGCTGGCGCGCGGTACGCAGACCATCATCAACCAGGTCCAGGCCATGAAACGCATGGTCGACGATTTTCGCGATTACGCGCGGATGCCGGCGCCGGAAGTGGCCGAGCTGGACTTGAATGAATTGATCGGCGAAGTGCTCGGGCTCTACGAGAGTTCGTCGGCGAGCATCGAGTCCCGGCTGGCAGCAGACTTGCCGCCTGTTCTCGGCGATGCCACGCAATTGCGGCAGATCATTCACAATCTGCTGCGTAACTCCGAAGACGCGCTGGAAGGCCGGGATAGCACGCGAATACTTGTGGAAACCGAAATAGTCGGTCGCCAGGCTCGGTTGATCATTGCAGACAATGGGCCCGGATTTCCGGTTGAATTGCTGCCGCGCATTTTTGAACCCTATGTCACCACCAAAGCACGTGGTACAGGCTTGGGCCTGCCCATCGTCAAGAAAATCGTCGAAGAACACCTCGGTACCATCGAAATAAGCAATGCACCCGAAGGCGGCGCGCGGATCGAGATTCGCCTGCCCCTGGTGAAAGCGGAGGAAGCCAAAAATGGCAATCATTCTGGTCGTTGACGACGAAGTCGGCATACGCGAACTGCTGTCCGAAATCCTGATCGACGAGGGATACGACGTACGCGTCGCCGAAAACGCGACAGCAGCGCGACAGGTTCGCAACGAACTGCGCCCGGATCTCGTCCTGCTCGACATCTGGATGCCGGACACCGATGGAATCACCTTGCTCAAGGAGTGGCACGCGGCGGGGCACCTTAACATGCCCGTGGTCATGATGTCCGGGCACGGCACGATCGATACAGCTGTCGAGGCGACGCGGTTCGGCGCCTTCGATTTCCTCGAAAAACCCATCGCGTTGCAGAAACTGCTCTCCACCGTCCAGAAAGCCCTCAAGCACGACAAGCCGGCGGCCCGTCCGGCGCTGACGCTGGAGGCGTTCAGTCGCATTTCCTTCGTCAAGGAATTCAAGCGTCGTCTGGAACAGGCCGTGGCCAAGTCCCCCATATTGCTGATCAAGGGGGCCAATGGCGGCATGGCCGAGATTTGCGCCCGTACCCTTCAGCCACCGCGGGCGGCGTGGCTCGACCTTTCAAGCCTGAGCAGTGCTCTGACGCAGGAAATGCTTGAAAAAGTGACTGGAGGCGTCCTGTTCGTGCCGGATATGGCCGGGCTGGGCAAGATGCAGCAGATGAACATGGCTTTTGCGGTCGACCGTCTGGAAAAGCTCAATTTGCAGCTGATTGTCGCCACAGTGACCAGCGTCAGCGCGCTCAGCGAAGCTGGCTGGGACAGCAAGCTGCTGGCACGCCTTGGCGAAATCTGGGTAGCCATGCCTTCACTGGTCGGACACGGCGATGAGTTGCCGGAGATAGCCAGCCTGTTGCTGACCAACTTTGTCGAGCGTGGCGAAGTTCCCACCCGTCGTCTGTCCAGCGCTGCGCTCAACGCCCTCCGGAATCTCTCGTGGAAGAGCAGCCCGGAATCGAGCTGGAACGATCTGTACACGCTCGTCCGCAATTTGGCGATTACCTCACTGGAAGAGGAGGTCAGCGCCGACGACGTCGCCCGCGTCATGCCGGCAGATTCGGAAGGCAGCGCGGAAATCCTTTCGCTTCTGCCGCTTTTCGATCAACCTTTGCGCGAAGCGCGCGATGCGTTCGAGAAAATGTACTTTGAGCATCACCTGCGCATCGAGGGGGGCAACATGACCAAGCTCGCTGATCGATCGGGCTTGGAACGCACACATCTGTATCGGAAACTCAAACAACTGGACGTCAAGTTGGGCAAGCGCGGCGAAGAATAATTGCCGGGGGGCAAAGGGGGAGAGATGAAAGTCATCATTCTGGGGGCTGGACAGGTTGGCGCCAGCGTCGCCGAAGGGCTCGTTTCAGAAGAAAACGACATCACGATCGTCGACTACGATGCAGCGCGGCTTGCGCAGTTGCAGGACAGGCTCGATCTGCGCACCGTGGTCGGCGATGCAGCGACGCCGTCGGCGCTACGCAATGCCGGCGCTGACGATGCCGACATGATCATCGCGGTAACCCAAAGCGACCAGTCCAACCTGGTTGCCTGCAAGTTGGCGCATAGCGTCTTCAACGTGCCGACACGGATTGCACGGCTGCGTTCGCGTGACTTTCTCGAGGACGAAAGCCTGCTTTCGCCGGAGAACTTCGCAGTGGATTTCGCGCTCTGTCCGGAACAGGTGATTACCGACTACATTCGCCGACTGATCGAGTTTCCCGAAGCCTTGCAGGTGCTCAACTTCGCCAACCATCGGGTCAGCCTGGTTGCGGTCCAGGCCTACGAGGGAGGCTTGTTGGTCGGCAAGCAGATCAGGGAGATGCGCGAACTGTTACCCGTCGGCATGGATGCACGGATCGCGGCCATCTTTCGGCGCGATCAGCCGGTGTTTCCGGAGGGTGATACCGTCGTCGAGGCGGGTGACGAGGTATTTCTGCTGGCGGCCGCCGAACATATCCGGCCGGTCCTGCGCCAGCTTCGGCGGATGATGAAGCCGGTTGAGCGCATCATGATCGCTGGGGGCGGCAACATCGGCCTTCGCCTGGCCAAAACGCTTGAAAAACGATATGAAATCAAGATCATAGAGGGGCGCAGGGAGCGCGCTGAAATGATCGCGAACGAGCTCGGGAATACGCTTGTCCTGCTTGGTGACGCGACCGATGAGGAATTGCTTGAGCAGGAAAACATCGCGGAGATGGATCTTTTCCTGGCCGTCACCAACGACGACGAAGACAACATCATGTCGGGCAGCCTGGCCAAGCGCCTTGGGAGCAAGCGGGTGGTCGCCCTGATCAACCGCCGCGCCTACGCCGAAATGATCGAAGGTGGGCCAATCGATATCGGTATCTCGCCTGCACAGGTCTCGATTGGAGCCTTGCTGGCCCATGTCCGGCAGGGCGATGTGGCGGAAGTCCATTCGTTGCGACGAGGCGCTGCCGAAGCGCTGGAACTGGTTGCTCACGGCGATGCGAAGACATCGCAGATCATCGGCAAGCGCATCGACCAGATCGACTGGCCGCATGGCGTGACGGTCGCCGCGCTGGTGCGCAATTTCGACAAGGCTGTGATCGTCGGCCAGACGGATGACTGGACGGCCATTACCCGGCATGGCGAGGTTGTCATCGCGCACCATGACACGGTAATCGAGCCGGAAGACCATGTCATTGTCTTCTGTACCCGCAAGAAGCTGGTCAAGAAAGTTGAAAAGTTGTTCCAGGTCAGTTTCCACTTCTTCTGAGGGGTAGACCGTGACACGCTTTGCCCCTGTATATCGCGCACTGGGCATGATCATCATGCTCTTCGGCCTGACCATGCTGCCGCCGCTGATTCTTTCCTACGCTACCAACGATGGGGCGCAGGCGGTTTACGACGAATCCTTCGCGCTGACCATGCTGTGTGGCGCCTTCCTCTGGTATCGCTACCGTCGCTGCAAACGCGAGTTGAACATTCGTGATGGCTTTCTGATGGTGGTTCTGGTGTGGAGCGTTTTGCCCGCATTTGCTGCCATCCCACTGATGCTGCAGCTTGGTATCAGCCATACCGATGCCTATTTTGAGGCAGTCTCCGGACTGACCACCACCGGCTCAACGGTGTTGTCGAATCTTGATACCCTGCCCATGTCGATCAACTTGTGGCGACATCAGCTTGTATGGGTAGGAGGCATGGGGTTGATCGTGTTGGCCATTGCGATCTTGCCGTTGCTTGGTATCGGCGGTCGGCAGATGTTCAAGGCAGAAACGCCGGGGCCGATGAAGGACGCGAAGATGACGCCACGCATTGCCGAGACAGCGAAGGGGTTGTGGCTGGTTTATCTGGCCGTGACGGTTGCCTGTGCCCTGTCCTACCGCTGGGCGGGCATGGGCTGGTTCGACGCAGTTTGTCATACCTTCTCAACCATGGGGCTGGGAGGATTCTCAACCCACGATGCGAGTTTTGGTCACTTCAATTCGCCGGCCATCGAGGCGGTTGCCATTGTCTTCATGCTGATCGCCGGGATGAATTTCGGTACGCTTTTTCTCGCCGTCAGCGGGCGTTCCTTGAAGCCTTACCGGCACGATCCCGAGGCGGTGTGGTTCCTTGGTGTCACCTTGCTGAGCATCATGGTGATCGCCATGTACATCTGGAAGGATGGGGTTTATCCGGATCTCGACACGGCGATGCGCCATGTGGCTTTCAATCTGATTTCAATCGCGACGACTACCGGCTATGCCAGTGTAGACTACGCACTGTGGCCTATTTTCGCGCCTTTGTGGATGCTTTTTCTGTCCAGTTTCGTTACCAGCGCCGGGTCCACCGGGGGTGGCATCAAAATGATGCGGGCGCTGCTGCTTTACAAGCAGGTTTATCGGGAACTGGTGCGAGCAATGCACCCGAGCGCCGTTTACAACATCCGTATCGGCGGCCAGACGGCGCCCCAGCCGATCCTGTTCGCGGTGCTCTCTTTCGCCTTCATGTACATGGTCAGCATTGTTTCGCTGACCTTGATTCTCGCGTTTACCGGCCTCGACATCGTTTCGGCATTCACCGCCATAGTCGCCAGCGTCAACAACACCGGGCCGGGGCTCGGCGTGGTTGGTCCGTCAACAACCTATGCAGTTCTGGAGGATTTCCAGACCTGGATATGCATCTTTGCCATGCTGCTCGGCCGCCTCGAGATCTTCACGCTGCTGGTCGTTCTGACCCCCGCCTTCTGGCGGAAGTGACCTGCGCCCCGGAAAGGCGGATAATTCCGCCTTTCAGATTTTCTGGCGGAGTCCGACGTGAGCCGACCCAAGAACGATACCTTCCTGCGCGCCCTTCTCAAAGAGCCGACCGAATACACCCCGCTGTGGCTCATGCGCCAAGCCGGACGCTACCTGCCCGAGTATTGCGAAACCCGCAAACGGGCGGGCAACTTCCTGAACCTCTGCAAGTCGCCGACCATGGCCTGCGAAGTGACGCTACAGCCGCTCGCACGCTACGATCTCGATGCCGCCATTCTATTCTCCGACATCCTGACAGTACCGGATGCGATGGGCCTCGGTCTCTATTTCGCTGAGGGCGAAGGGCCGAAGTTCGAGCGCCCACTGCGCGAGGAATGGGCGATCAACAACCTGACGGTGACCGATCCTTACGAGCACCTCGGTTACGTCATGGATGCGGTCTCTGAAATCCGCCGCGCCCTGGATAATTCGGTGCCGCTCATCGGCTTTTCTGGCAGCCCCTATACGCTGGCCTGCTACATGGTCGAAGGCGAGGGCTCAAGTGATTTCCGCAACATCAAGGGCATGCTCTACAACCGCCCGGACCTGCTGCACCGCATCTTGTCGGTGACGGCAGACTCGGTGATTGCCTACCTGAACGCCCAGATCGACTGCGGTGCTCAGGCGGTGATGATCTTCGACACCTGGGGCGGTTCGTTGTCCAATGCGGCCTACGAAGAGTTTTCCCTGCAATACATGCGTCGCATTGTCGCCGGTCTGAAGAAAGAAAAAGACGGCCAACGCATCCCGAACATTGTCTTCACCAAGAACGGTGGTCTATGGCTGGAGAAGATTGCCGATATTGGTTGCGACGCTGTCGGCCTGGACTGGACCATCGACATTGGTGACGCACGCCGTCGCGTTGGCGACAAGGTTGCCCTGCAGGGCAACCTCGACCCGAACGTCTTGTTCGCGCAGCCGGAAATCGTCGCCGCCGAAGCGAAAAAAGTACTCGACAGCTTCGGTTCCGGCAATACCGGCCACGTTTTCAACCTGGGCCATGGCATTTCACAATTCACGCCGCCGGAAAGCGTTACTGCACTGGTTGAAACGGTGCATTCCTACAGCCGTGTATTACGTAAGTGATAACCAAAAGGTGAGGGGTAAGGCTTGACTTATGCACAGAGTTTTGCCTCTCGCCAAAAATAAATCCCCAAAAGGCCTTGACTCAACGTTCTTTATTTAAATTGTTGAATTTAAACAAATAATCGTGGTGCTCAATATTTTGGCAGAGTGACGTAATCCTTACCAAAGCGTTACACAGAGCCAAAGTCAAAAATAAATCCACAAAGTTATCCACAGAATTTGTGGACAACTCCATATCCACGGTTTGTGGTCGCAATAAACCTGAAATTTTGGAGAAATAACGGCTTTGGCCGGTAAATCCATGCCCGTTTTGCGCGTCGCCCTCGATTTACCGTTACACCGCCTTTTTGATTATGTGGCCGAAACGGCGTCGACCGCAGATATCGGCAACCGGGTTCGCGTCCCATTCGGACGAGGCGAAAAACTGGGCGTTATCGTCGACGTGGTTGGTGAAAGCGATTGGCCACTTGACCAGTTGAAGCAGGCAGTCCAAATCTTGTGCGACGTGCCGCCTTTGCCCGCCGATTTCTTTCGACTCTGCGAATTTGCAAGCACTTACTATCAGGCAGCCTTCGGTGAAGTCCTTATGCAGGCCTTGCCGGTTGGACTCAAACGCCTTGATCCACCGGACCGGCGTAGCGGACGGGCCATTCGAAAACCGGAGCCAATTCAGGCGCCAGCGCTGACTCACGAGCAAGCTGCGGCTTTGGCAGCCATCGATCCCAGCGCCGGTTTTTCCGTTCATCTGTTGCATGGCGTAACCGGTAGCGGCAAGACCGAGGTCTATCTGCGCCTTGTCGAGCAAGCCTTGGCGGCCGGCCGACAAGCCCTGTTGCTGGTCCCGGAAATCAACCTGACGCCGCAGCTGGAAGGTCGGGTTCGCGCACGCTTTCCTGAGGCCGGTGTGGTTTCCTTGCATAGCGAACTGGCGGAAGCGGCGCGCGAGCGCAACTGGCGGGCGGCCTTTGCCGGCGAGGCGAGCATCATTCTCGGCACCCGGCTATCGATCTTCACGCCGCTACCCCGGCTCGGTCTGATCGTTATCGATGAAGAACACGATCCGTCGTTCAAGCAGCAGGACGGCATGCGCTATTCGGCACGCGATGTTGGTGTCTTTCGCGCGCACCAGCTCGGCATTCCCATACTGCTCGGCTCGGCGACCCCGTCGCTGGAGTCGTGGGCCAACGCACAGGGGGGACGGTATGGGTTGTTGACCCTGAACCAGCGGGCCAACCCGGAAGCGACCCTGCCTGCGGTCCACGTCATCAATACACGCAAAATGGTCTTGAAGGAGGGTGTCAGCGAACCCTTGATCGCCGCCATCAAGGAACGTCTGGCGCGTGGCGAACAGAGCCTCGTCTTCCTGAACCGCCGCGGTTACGCGCCCGTGCTGGCTTGCCCGGCCTGCGGCTGGATTTCCCGTTGCACGCGCTGCGCGGCGAACATGGTCCTTCACCTCGCCGACCGTCGTCTGCGCTGCCATCACTGCGGTTGCGAGCACCGCGTTCCGAAAGCTTGCCCGACCTGTGGGAATCAGGATATCCATCCCTTCGGGCGCGGTACGCAACGGCTTGAAGTCTGGCTGCAGGAGCAGTTTCCGGAGGCGCGCATCCTGCGCGTCGACCGCGATTCGGTGAAGAGTCGCAAGCAGTGGGAGGTGATGCTGGAGCTGATCCATGGCGGCCAGGCCGATATTCTGGTGGGCACCCAGATGCTGGCCAAGGGGCACGACTTCCCGAAGCTGACGCTGGTTGGCGCGCTTGGTGCCGATGCTGCGCTGTACGCCGCCGACTGGCGCGCACCGGAACGCCTGTTCGCACAATTGATGCAGGTTGCCGGCCGGGCAGGTCGGGCCGAACTGAAGGGTGAGGTGCTGATCCAGACCGAATATCCGGATCATCCGCTGTTTGCCGCGCTGGCCGATCACGATTACCCGGGATTTGCCGCCCAGCAACTCAAGGAACGCGAGCAGGCGGGGTTCCCGCCCTACGCTTTCCAGGCTGTTTTGCGAGCCGAGGCGCCGGAAATGGCCGACTCCATCGCGTTTCTAAACACCGCTGCCGCCTTGCCGTTCATCGGCGAGCACGAAAATGTCATGATTTACGACCCGGTCCCGATGAAACTCGCCCGGCTGGCCAATCTGGAACGTGGCCAGTTGCTTGCCGAATCCTGTTCACGTCCGGCCTTGCAGAATTTCCTGCCACGCTGGCGGGAGGCGATCGAAGGCATCAAGGCGCCATCGAAATTGCGCTGGCACATCGAGGTCGATCCGCTGGAATTCTGATTTTCTGGTTGCTTCGGCACACCCCTTGCTGTTGAGTCATTCCAATCACCGCAAGGAGTGCGACATGAAGATTCAGGAATCGGACGTTCAACTCTCGGCCACGCATGAAGCCAAGCGCAGCCAGTCGCTGGAAATGACCACCGAGCGCGAGTTCAAGCGTATTTTCGACCATCTCGCGCTCAGCACGGATGTGCAACGGATGAGCGAGCGTCAAAAGCTGCAGGCGCTGCTCCAATCGCTGATCGACGCCATTCTGGCGGCAATGGATGGCAAGAAATGCGGGGAAAACTTTGCCGCTTGCGACGAATTGCCGGTTGAGCCTGCCGCCGCCCGTAATGGCATCGAGATCAACTGGAAGCGCACGGTTCGGGAAACGGTGAGCGAGTCCGAAAAAACGACTGTTTGCGGCAAAGGCAGCGTGACGACTTGTGACGGCAAAGCGATCGCATTCGATTACACACTGGCCATGGAGCGCAATTTCAGCAGTGCGAAACTTGAAGAGGAGAGCGGCTCGGTCAAGCTCAGTGATCCACTCATGCTGAGCTTCAACGGTGCTGCTTGTGAACTGACCGAGGACAGCATTTACTTCGACCTGAACGCCGACGGCACGCCCGAGCAGATTCCCGGGATGGGCAAGGGGAGCGGTTTTCTGGTCTTCGACCGGAACGGAAACGGCAAGGCCGACGACGGCAGCGAACTGTTCGGTGTGGCCAGCGGCAATGGTTTTGCGGATCTGGCCAAGCTCGATAGCGACCGCAATGGCTGGATCGATGAGGCCGACGCCGCTTTCAGCCAGCTCAGCATCTGGTCTGGCGATGGTTTCGGCTCACTCAAGGAGCAGGGCGTCGGCGCGCTGTTCACTTCTGCGGTCAACGCCGAATTTTCGCTAAAAACGAAATCCAACGAACTGCTGGGGCAGATTCGGGCGGCCGGGCTCTATCTTTCCGAGGCGGGTGGGGTCGGCCACATGCAGCAGGTCGATCTCGTCGTTTCAGACTTGCCGGCTGGGCCTGAGCAACCAGAGCAGGGCCAGAAGCTGCCCGCCTAGCAGGGTGAAGAAAGTTGCGCGGAAAGCTGCATCGTTGGCCCAGCCATGCGCCTGCAGGGCATCGACAAGAATGCCGATGCCCCATTGCAGCCCGAAGGCGCCAAGGAAAACCAGCAGGTTGAGCGCGGTGTTGGCGCGCCCCGAGAGTGCTGGCGGAAAAGCCTGGGCGACCAGTGAGTAGGAGACATTGGAGAGCGAAAAGCAGGCGCCGAGGATGGGCCACAGCAGGTTGCCGGCCAAGCTTGGCTGGAAGCTGATCAGGGCCAGCAGGCCGATGGCGAGGATCATGGAGCCGCGATAAATCGTGTCGAGTCTGATGCCTCGCCGAACGAGGCCCGTGGCAAAAAATCCCATGAACAGGAAGCCGACCAGCATGGCGCCACTCATCCAGGTCAGGCGGACTGCAATGTCGGCGCGGCTCATGCCTTCGAGTACACTCATCCAGCGCGAAGCCCACAGTCCCTGCACGGCCATAAAGCCGCCGGTGAACCAGAAGCCCATCGGCGCGTAGCGCCAGAAATGAGAACTGGAGAAAATGCTTTTTACGCCCGCCAGCTGGGCGGCAAAGCCCGTGCCGCCTTGCTCTGCAGGCTTGTCCGGTACTGCGAACCATAGTGTGGCCGCGACAGCCAGGGTGGCCGCTGCCAGCCCGAAGGCGATTTCCTGCCAGCTGGCAAAGCCGAGCGCCATTTCCAGTGGCTTCGAGGCCGCCAGCGCGCCGAGACCGCCGGAGGCCATGACCCAGCCGGTCAGCGACGCCTGCCGTTCGGGCGCAAACCACTGGGCAAAGGCCTTGAACGAGGCCATCAGGCAGGCCGAAACACCCAGGCCGATCATGGCACGGCCGATGGCCAGGCCGCCCAGCGTATCGGACAGCGCGAAAACGGCTGCGCCGGAGGCAGCGATGAGTAGCAGCCCGGCCTCGACACGGCGCGGCCCGAAGCGGTCGAGCAGCATGCCGAGCGGCAACTGCGCGGCACCGAAGGCGAGAAAATAGGTGCTGGTCAGCAGGCCGAGTGCGTTGTCTCCGAGATTCAGCTCGCGGGCGAGAACCGGCCCGATGACGGCGTTGGCCGTGCGGTAGAGGTAGGACAGGAAATAGCCGGCGGCAAAGGGCAGGAACAGCCTGACCCACAGGCTGCGGGGGTCGGGATGGTTCACGGGTTCTCCGGTTTCACGTGGAACGGAGAGCCTGCCGACACTGACTTGTCGGGATTCTTGCGGAGCCAATCGACACGCATGATGACTTTCTGTTGCCAGTTCAGGGCGATGCCGGGGCTGGCGACCAATCTTTCAAGGTCGGCGAGGTCTGGACGGTGGGCTTGCCAGCAGAGCATTGCTTCGGCCAGCGTGAAGCTGCCAACTGCCGGATGCAGCAGATCCAGCGAATCACCCGGTGCCACGCGGCCGGGTACGATGACCCGCCAGTACCAGCCGGTCAGGCGATGCTCGCCGATGAAGGCCGCCATGCCATCGCTGGCAAAGCGTTCATCGATTTTCCAGCACGGATTGCGTGGCTGGCAAACCTGCAGCTCGGCGCTGCCGAGGCGCCAGATGTCGCCAATCCGGACATCGTTTTCATCAAGGTCGGCAGTCGAGATATTTTCACCAAGGCTACCGATAACGAGGTGAGGCGCGGCATCCGGAAAGCGTTCGGCCAGTCTGGCGTAATGGCGCGCCGGGTAGAGATGGACGGCCTTCTCGGGGCCGCCGTGCACACGCCTATCGGCCTGCATGTCGCCAACGAAGCCTTCACTGCCGAGTTCAAGCGGACCGGCCGCCGGCTGCTTGTACATGCCGGTCGGGCGACCGGACTCAGGGAGCGGGCGTATGCCGCCGACGAAGAGGGAAACGTGTGCCATGGTCGGCGCATTTTGCCATCAATCCCACAACCATGCCGCACCGCGTACCCCCGAGGAATCCCCATGTGTCGGCGGCAGGAATCGCGTGTTGAAAACGTCGGAAAAAACATGTCGACCGCAGGAGGCCGGCAAATTGCGGTACAGGCGCTCCATTTTCGACAGCCCGCCACCAATGACGATCACCTGCGGGTCGAGGATATTGATGACGTTCGCTAGGGCGCGACCCAGCCGATTCTCGTAGCGCCGGAGGGAGGCTTCGCAGGCTGCCTCACCGTCGGCAGCACGGTGGTCTATTTCGGATGCGGTCAGCGAATTCCCGGTGTGACGCAGATGGTCGGCTGCCAGCGCCGGGCCTGAAAGATAGGCTTCGTTGCAGCCGAGGCGGCCGCAATAGCAGGGCGGCAAGGGCAGGTCGTCATCGCAGGGCAGGGGCAGCGGATTGTGTCCCCATTCACCGGCGATGGCATTGGCCCCGGTCAGCACCTGCCGGTTGATGACGATGCCGCCGCCGACGCCGGTGCCAAGAATGATCCCGAAGACGATGTCGGCATCGCGGCCGCTGCCATCTGTCGCCTCGGACAGCGCAAAGCAGTTCGCGTCATTGGCCAGCCGAATTTCACGCTGGAGCAGGGCCTGCAAGTCGCGTTTCAGTGGCTTGCCGATCAGGCAAGTGGAGTTGGCGTTCTTGATCAGTCCGGTGACCAGTGACTCGGCACCGGGAATGCCGATGCCGACGCTACCTCTTTGGCCGAGAGTGCCTTCGGTGTCTTCAACGAGGCCGGCAATGGCCATCAGCGTCGCCATGTAGTCGCCTTGCGGTGTGGCGACACGCTGGCGCAGCAATTCTGCGCCATTGTCGTCCAGTGCAATGATCTCGGTCTTGGTTCCGCCGAGGTCGATGCCAAGGCGCATCAGACGCGGACGCCGATGCCCTTGACGTTGCCGTAGGTGGTTGTCAGCGTGCGCAGCACGCTGGCACCTGCCTCGAGCAGCAGCATGAACAGGTTCCGTTCGGTGTACAGGCATACCGGCTGGTGGATGCCGTACTTCTCGGCGAGCGCTGGCGCCAATTTGCCAAAACGTTCATTGATGACCGACTCGGCTGCGGCGTAACCTTCGCTCAGTTCGGAATGCAGACCGAGTACGGAAACATAAAGCTTGCCCCCAATTTTCAGTTTGAGCAGCAACTGCCGCACAACACGCCGGGCTTCGTCATACGGCAGGGCGCACAGGCCGCGGCGGACGACAATGATGTCGAAGGGTTCGCATGGAACGCTCTCAGGGATGTCGGTGATCGTGCAGGCGGCGACGGATATTTCGTCGCGAAATCCGGCTGCCAGTACTCTTCCCTCGATCTCCTGCTTTACGTCGGTCCGGTCGGCAACGACAACCTTGGCGCCGAGCCGGGCAAACCTGATGGCCAACTCGGCGCGCTTGTCCCGAAGGACAAGGACCGACAAGCTGCTATCGAATCGGTGACGCTTGATACATTCTTCCAGCGCATAGCGCTCAAGCTCATCGCCCCATGTCTCTAGTGGATTGGCTGTAATATTTGCGGACATGATTTTGGTCTCCCTTCGAATCATTGTGCCCAAGGTGGCGCGGTGTGACAACCGGGAATCCTCGCAGCGAAAGGAAAAACAATGCTAGTCCGCTTTCTGTCCAGTGAAACCGGGGAAATACTGATGTTTGCCGAGGCGGCTCGTCCGCTGTTACAGGCACTAGGCAAGGCCACGACGGCACGTGGAACCTTCACGCAGGCCGAGATGGCATCGGCCGCTCAGACTTTGCGTGAAGCCGTGAAGCAGGCGGAGGCGCCGCCGCCGGATGAAGATGAACGGGATGAGACAGGAAAAAAGAAGGAGCCTGTCGTGGCGATGAGTCAGCGTGCCTGGCCGATGATTGACATGCTTGAGCGAACCAGCAAGGGCGGGCCGAAGGCAAATATCGTCTGGGAAGCGTCAGCCGATTTCTGAATTCTCGGTCAGGTAGTCGGTTCGATGCCGAAACCGGCAGCTATTCCGTCGATGACCGTACGCAGTTCCTTTTCGAACTGGGCAAACGTAGCTTCGGACGGTGTGTGGCCATCGTGCAACTCGTGTTCAAGGGCTTTTGCAGCATCTTGCAGGCCGATAGCACCGATGGTTCCAGCCAGCCCCTTGACGCTGTGGGCATTGCGTTCGGCGGTTGAATAGTCGCCATTCGCCAGCGTGGCGCAAATGACCTGCGGAGAATCGTGCAGGCGGGCATGAAAGTCGCGCAGAATTTTTTCAAAAAGTGCGGGCTTGTTCATCATGCGCCGCAGGCCGTCAACCTTGTCGATGCCGGGTAGTTCGGGCAGTTCGTCACAGGCGGTCATCGGCGTTCCTTTCGACGATGACAGGGGTGTCCAGAGCGTTCATGTCGGATTCTAGGTAGTTCATCTTGCGGTATGGCGATGTTAATGTCATTGAGCGTCGCTTTCAATGTGAGTGATTCCAATCACAGCATCGAAAATTGCTAGAACAGCTCGATGTCGTCGTTCTTTTCCTTCATCTCAGCCATGAACTTTTCAACGGCTTCTTGAACCGGCATGCCTTGCATGACCGCTTCGAACATCGCGATTTCATCGCGCGTCGTGTACTTCGCCCCGATTTTGTCCTGCAGGGATACCCATTCGGTCGGGTTGTACAGGCGTCGTCCATCGGCAACCAGGTTGCTCAGGTCGCCAAGGCTGATGCCGACGTGGGCAAGGCGCTGCACGAGTTTGTCGTAGAACTGGAAGGCAATGATGGCCTGATGGACCATGCCGGATACCTGTTCGGAGATGCCGGTCAGATTTTGCTTGGCGAGCCCGGTTTCACCCTCATCGGGCAGGGTCTGCACGGTGTCGGAGATCACCCGCATGTAGCCGGCCATGCTCGTGAACGAATTGGTCAGCACTTCGACTGAGGCGTTGCTGTCCTTCATTGCGGATTCAATCTGCACGGCAGCGAGTTCGAGCATCAGCACTGTTTCGCGGACCTGACTCCAGTTCAGATCCGGCATATGGGCGCTCGTACCGCGCGGTTGGGTCGTCTCTTCACTCATTTCATGTTCCCTTGGCTGGCCGGAAACTATAGCGCAATTCATGCTGCAGTTTCCAATGCCCCCGACGCATTTCGGGCCGAGTTGACGACTTGGCGCCATAATCTGCTCATGGTTTGCAGAGTACATTTCATTTTTGCCCTTTTTTCGTGGTCGACCGCAGCAATTGCGGCGCCAGCGCTGGTTGCGATCGATGTCGGTCATGGTGGCGTCGATGGCGGTGCGACGAGTGCCCGTGGTCGTCCGGAGTTTGCCTTCAATCGGGAGTTCGCCGGCGTGCTGGCCGGCGTCTTGCGCGAGCGCGGGCAGGCGGTTCGCGAAGTCAATTTCGCCGGCGACATCGGCAGCCTGGTCGCACGGCCCCAGCAGGCGGCGGGCAGCGATTTTTTCATCTCCATTCACCACGACTCGATAGGCGAAGCCTGGTTGAAACCGTGGGTCTGGGAGGGCAGCGAGCAAACCTACACCGAGGTCAAGCGTGGCTACGGCATTTTCGTCTCGGCGCAGAATCCAGATCCGGAAACCAGTTTGCGCTGCGCATCGAGCATGGGGGCCATGTTGCGTCGGGCCGGCTTCGAACCTTCAAGCTGGCACGGCCGCAAGCATTTGCCGGCGGATGCCGAAAACGGGGTCTGGTATTACGACAACCTTGTCGTGCTCTACCGGACGACCTTGCCGGCGGTGCTCTTCGAGGCCGGCGTGATCAAACATCGGGACGAAGAGCTGCAGCTGACCGACCCCGAGCGTCAGGCGAGGATGGCCGAAGCGCTGGCCACGGGCATCTCGGCCTGCCTGTTCGTTACAGGAAAATCGGCTCGGGAGTGAGGTCGACGGCGAATTTGGCTTTCACGTCGGCCTGAACTGCGGCCATCGTGCGCCTGACGTCGTCGCCGGTCGCGCCACCACGATTGACCAGCACCAGTGCCTGTCTTTCGTACATGCCGACCGGGCCGAGATTTTTCCCCTTCCACCCGGCCTGCTCGATCAGCCAGCCGGCAGCCAGTTTGACCCGCCCATCCGGCTGCGGGTAGCGGGGCAGGGTCGGGTAGTCGGCGGCCAGAGAATCGGCGAGCGCCGCCTCGACAACCGGATTATGGAAGAAACTGCCCGCATTCGGGATCTGGGCCGGGTCCGGCAGCTTGCGCTGGCGAACGGCGACGATGGCATTGGCGATGTCCTGCGGCGTCGGGCTCGCGATTTGTCGGGTCGCCAGTTCCTGCGTTACATCGGCATAGCGCATGTTGGGCGTCCAAGCCTTCGGTAACCTGAAAACGACCGAAGTGATCGCCATCCGTCCGCTCAAATGCCAGCCTTGCTGCTTGAAAACGCTGTCGCGGTAGCCGAATTCGCAGGTGCTGCGGTCAACCGTCAAAAAAGCATGTTTTTCAAAATCCCAGGCGGTCAATGAATGGAAGCACTCACCGACTTCCAGTCCGTAGGCACCGATATTCTGGATAGGCGCGGCACCGACCGTCCCGGGAATCAGGCTCAGGTTCTCCAGCCCTGGCCACCCCAGCTGCAGAGTCCATTGCACGAAGTCATGCCAGTTCTCGCCAGCCCCAGCCTCGATGTAGAAGGCCTCGCTGTCTTCCTTGAGCAGGCGTTTGCCGGGAATGGCCATGTGCAGGACAAGTCCGTCGAAATCGCCGGTCAGCACCAGGTTGCTGCCGCCACCGAGGATGAAGCGCGGTTGGCCAGCCAGTTCGGCGGTAGCCAACTGCTCGGGGGTGGTGATTTTTTGGTACGCGGCAGCGCGCCCGGGCAGGGCCAGCGTGTTGAAAGGACTCAGGTCGACGTTTTGTGCGGAATTCATAGGCGGGATTTTCGTCGATTTCGGGCCGCGTTTGGCGTTTGCCTGTCGCTTGTTTGCCTTCTTGACCCGGGTGTCATCCTGAGAGTAAAACGTGATCAACAGATTGGGTCCGACATCGGGCTCGCCTGGACAGCTGAGGGCGAAAAAATGAAACCTCCTGACCGGCATCTCTGGCAGCGATTCTGGGCCATAGCCTCTCCATATTGGCGTCTCGACGAGAAGTTCAAGGCGTGGGGATTACTCGCACTGCTTGTCTTGCTGTTGCTTGGGCAGACACGTTTTGCCGTTCTCTTCAACGAGCAGACGGGGGAATTCACCTCCGCGCTGGCTGCGCGCGACGAGGAGCGATTCTGGGCGTCGATCAAGTATTGCCTGTGGCTGCTGATTGGCGCCATACCGATCTACGCTTTTTACTATTTTGTCCGGGACACCCTTGGCCTTTACTGGCGACGCTGGCTGACCCATCGCTTCCTCGACAGCTATTTCAGCCACCGGCATTTCTACGAGCTGAACGCCAACGCCGGCATCGATAATCCGGACCAGCGTATCGCGGAAGATATCAATACCTTTACCCAGCGATCGCTCTATTTCCTGCTCATCTTCATCGGTTCGGTGCTGCAGTTGGTGGCGTTCAGTGCCGTGCTGTGGTCGATCTCGCGGGAGCTCGTCTATTTTCTGACGTTCTATGCCACAGCCGGCACCTTGATCACCATTTTTGTCTTCGGCAACCGGCTGATGAACCTCAATTTTCATCAGCTACGGCGTGAAGCCGATTTTCGCTTTGGCCTCGTGCGCATTCGCGAGAACGCCGAGTCGATTGCCCTGTATCGCGGCGAGGCGCAGGAACTGCAGCAGGTCAGACAGCGTTTTGCTCAGGCTTTCAAGAATTTCAAGCGCCTGATCCGCAGCCAGCTCGGCCTCAACTTCTTCCAGCATGCCTACGGTCTGCTGACCATCGTGTTGCCCAGCGCCATCATCGCCTCCCGGGTTCTCTCCGGCGAGCTCGAAGTCGGGCGGGCGATTCAGGCTGCGGGCGCCTTTGCCGCCGTGCTCGCTGCTTTTTCCTTGATCGTCGAGAACTTCGAGAGCCTGAGCCGCTTCGCTGCCGGCGTCGATCGGCTCGATACCCTGGCGCGCTTCCTTCCGGGCCATCCGGCGGGGCATGTAGCCAATACCCGCACTATCCTGTCGGTCGATGCGCCGCAAGTGACCCTCGATAACGTCACCCTGCAGACGCCAAATTATGAGCGAACCCTCGTTCAGAAACTGTCCATTGAGGTCAGGCCTGGTCACAGCCTGATGATTGTCGGCCAGAGCGGCAGCGGCAAGAGCTCCTTGCTACGCGCCATTGCGGGCATCTGGTACGCCGGTAGCGGCACCATTTTCCGGCCTCAGCCGAACGACATCCTGTTTCTGCCCCAGCAGCCCTACATGTTGCTCGGCACCCTGCGCAGCCAGTTGCTCTATCCGCACAAGGGCCGCTCGTTTCCCGACGCGCAACTGCTCAAGGTCCTGGAAAGCGTGAATCTGCCAGATCTGGCCAACCGTTTCGGTGGACTGGATACCGAAATGGACTGGCAAAAGGTGCTGTCGGTGGGCGAGCAGCAACGACTCGCCTTTGCGCGCATCCTGCTCAGCAAACCCCGATTTGCCATTCTGGATGAGGCGACCAGCGCCCTCGACAGCGCCAACGAGACGGCGCTATACCAGCAATTGCTGCAGATGAAGACGACATTGATCAGCGTCGCCCATCGACCGGCGATTCTCCAGTACCACAAGCAGGTACTGGAGCTGACCGGCGAAGGCCGGTGGCACGCCTGCGCTGCCGAAGACTATTGCTTCAGGCGGGAAGACGCTGAGCAATAAGCCTCGGCACAGAACTACAGCAGGGGCGCCAGCCAGTACTCGGCATCCTTGATCGACATGCCTTTGCGATTCGCCCAGTCCTCGAGCTGGTCGCGTCCGATCCTGGGTATCGCGAAGTAGACTGCGGCGGGGTGGCCGATGTAGAAACCGGACACCGCGGCGGCCGGTGTCATGGCGCAGGACTCGGTGAGTTCCATGCCGGCATTGCCCGGCGCGTCGAGCAGTGCAAAGAGTTCGCGCTTGGCGGTGTGATCCGGACACGCCGGATAGCCGGGGGCAGGGCGGATGCCTTTGTATTGCTCGTCGATCAGCTCGGCATTGGTAAATGACTCTTCGCTGGCGTAGCCCCAGTATTGGGTGCGGATCTGCAGGTGCAGCCATTCCGCAGCGGCTTCGGCCAGTCGGTCGGCCAGAGCCTTGAGCATAATTGCCGAATAGTCGTCGTTGGCGGCTTCAAATGCGGCGACGCGTTCGTCGATGCGGTGGCCTGCGGTGACGGCGAAGGCGCCAACGTAGTCCCGCTCACCGACGAAATCAGCCAGCGCAAAGTTGTAGCGCCCTTTGGGCTGTTTGTGCTGCTGACGCAACCCCACCCAGCGTGCGATCTCGGTAGTCCGCGACTCGTCGGCGTAGATGATGATGTCTTCGTTCTCGGCGCCGGCAGGATACAGGCCGAAGACGGCACGGGCGCTCAGCCAGTTTTCTCTGACGATTTTGTCCAGCATGGCTTTGGCGTCGGCGAACAATTGGCGGGCTGTCTCGCCGACCGTTTCATTCTCGAGGATGGCCGGGTAGCGACCGGCCAGATCCCAGCTCTGGAAGAACGGGGTCCAGTCGATAAGCAAGGCCAGGTCGCTCAGGCTCGGGTTGAGCGTCTGCAGGCCGATCTGGTTCGGGATGGTTGGCGCGAACGGCTCGTTCCACGTGAAACGGTTGGCGCGCGCTTCTTCCAGCGTAACCATGGTCGGGCCTTTGCGCCCGGCATGTTCGGCGCGCACGGTTTCGTATTCACTGACGATTTCGGCCATGTAGCCATCGCGCTGGTCGACCGACAGCAGCTTGGTGGCGACGCCGACGGCGCGCGAGGCATCCGGGACGTAGACCACGGCGCCTTCGGTATTGGGGGCGATCTTGATCGCCGTGTGGGCCCGGCTGGTCGTCGCGCCACCGATGAGCAGCGGCTGCTTCATGTTCAGGCGCTGCATTTCGCTGGCGACGTGGGCCATTTCCTCGAGCGACGGGGTGATCAGGCCGGACAGGCCGATGATGTCCACGCGATGCTCCAGTGCCGCCTTCAGGATGTTGTCGCAGGAGACCATGACGCCGAGGTCGACGACGTCGTAGCCGTTGCAGCCGAGGACGACGCCGACGATGTTCTTGCCGATGTCGTGCACGTCGCCCTTGACCGTGGCCATGAGGATCTTGCCCTTGGAACCGAGGCCGGTGCGGGTCTTTTCCGCTTCGATGTAGGGCAGAAGGTGGGCGACGGCCTGCTTCATGACGCGGGCCGATTTGACCACTTGCGGCAGGAACATCTTGCCGGCGCCGAACAGGTCGCCGACGTGGTTCATGCCGGCCATCAACGGGCCTTCGATGACGGCGAGCGGCGGCTTGCCTTCAGCTTCCAGCTGGGCGCGTACTTCCTCGGTATCGGCCACGACGAAATCGGTGATGCCCTTGATCAGCGCGTGTTCAAGGCGCTTTTCCACGGATTGCTCGCGCCAGCTCAAATCCGGCCCGCTATCCTTGGCCTTGCCTTCTTTCACCGTTTGGGCGAAATCGACCAGCGCTTCACCGGCTTCCGGATTGCGGTTGAGCACCACGTCCTCAACCTTCTCGCGCAGCACCGGCTCAAGATCATCATAGATGCCGAGCATGCCGGCATTGACGATGCCCATGGTCATGCCGGCCTTGATGGCGTGGTACAGGAAGACGGTATGGATCGCCTCGCGCACGGCGTCGTTGCCACGGAAAGAAAACGACACGTTGGAAACGCCGCCGGAAATGTGGGCGTGCGGCAGGTTCTGCTTGATCCAGCGCACCGATTCGATGAAATCGACGGCGTAGTTGTCGTGTTCCGGAATGCCGGTGGCGATGGCGAAAATGTTCGGGTCGAAAATGATGTCTTCGGCCGGGAAACCAATGCTCAGCAGTAGATCATAGGCGCGCTTGCAGATCTCGGTCTTGCGGGCGAAGGTGTCGGCCTGGCCTTTCTCGTCGAAGGCCATGACGATGACGGCGGCGCCGTAACGGCGGGCGAGGCGGGCCTGCTCGATGAACTTGGCTTCGCCTCCCTTCATCGAGATCGAATTGACGATGCCCTTGCCCTGGATGCACTTGAGGCCGGCTTCGATGACTTCCCATTTCGACGAGTCGATCATGATCGGCACGCGCGAAATGTCCGGCTCGGAGGCGATCAGCTTGAGGAAGCGGTCCATCGCCGCTATCGAATCTAGCATCGCCTCGTCCATGTTGATGTCGATGACCTGCGCGCCGTTCTCGACTTGCTGACGGGCAACGGCCAGCGCGTCGTCGAAGCGGCCTTCGAGGATCATCCGGGCGAAAGCCTTGGAGCCGGTGACGTTGGTCCGCTCGCCGACGTTAACGTACAAAGAATCGGCGCCGACGTTGAACGGTTCCAGCCCGGACAGGCGCAGCTTCTTGTCGATTTTCGGCACTTTTCTCGGGTTGACCGCAGCAACGCGCTCAGCGATGGCCTTGATGTGCTCCGGCGAAGTGCCACAGCAGCCGCCGACGATATTGACGATGCCGGCCTTCGCCCAGCTTTCGATTTCATCGGCCAGCATCTCGGCAGTTTCATCGTAGCCGCCAAACGCATTCGGCAGGCCGGCGTTGGGGTGCGCGGAAACGTAGCAGTCGCAGATGCGCGAGAGTTCTTCGACGTACTGGCGTAACTCACTGGCGCCCAGCGCACAGTTGAGGCCGAAAGACACCGGCTGGATGTGCGACAACGAATTCCAGAAAGCCTCGGCCGTCTGGCCGGACAGCGTACGGCCCGACGCGTCGGTAATTGTGCCGGAAATCATGACCGGCCAGCGGCGGCCGGTCGTCTCGAAAAACTGCTCGATGGCGAAAAGAGCCGCCTTGGCGTTGAGCGTGTCGAAGATGGTTTCGACAAGCAGGATGTCGGCGCCGCCATCGGTCAGGCCACGGATGGCCTCCAGATAATCGGTGACCAGCGCATCGAAGGTCACGTTGCGGTAACCGGGGTCGTTCACATCCGGCGAGATCGAAGCGGTGCGACTCGTCGGGCCGAGTACGCCTGCGACGAAGCGCGGTTTGGCCGGGTTGGCAGCGGTAAACTCGTCGCACAGCTTGCGGGCCAGCGCGGCGCCTTCGACGTTCAGTTCATAGACGATGGCCTCAAGCTTGTAATCGGCCTGCGATACGGCGGTCGAGTTGAAGGTACAGGTTTCGAGGATGTCGGCGCCGGCCTCGAGATATTCGCGGTGAATGCCGCCGATGACGTCCGGCCGGGTCAGCACCAACAGGTCGTTGTTGCCCTTGAGGTCGTGCGCGTGATCGGCAAAACGCGTGCCGCGATAGTCGGCCTCCTGCAATCCGTGGCGCTGGATCATCGTGCCCATGGCGCCGTCGAGGACGAGCATCTTCTCGGCAAGCAGGGCGGAAAGTTCGGCGGTACGGTCGGGTTGCTGCATGATCACCTCGGCAAAGCAAAATTGTGCCGGGTACGCCGCAAAAAACGAACGGCGCCACAAACCGGCTGGGTTTGCGAGCGCCGTTGATCATTGCCGAGCCTGGCCCCGGAATTCACCAACAGCATGAAAAGGGTCGCAGCGCTCCTCGGCAGAGCGCATAGTTTACCGGCCGCGCCGCCGAATGCCAAGCTAAGGGCCTGATTTTGTGGAAAAGGACAGATCCCGCTGTCAAAGGCTGGCAAAAAACTCAGCCAGCCTCGCCCGAATAGACGCCGATGAGGTCGCGCCCGCGCTCCTTTGCCTGGTACATGGCGATGTCAGCCGCTCTGCGCAGCACATCGAGATTGGTGCCATGCAACGGGCAAATCGCGATGCCGATGCTGCACGTCAATCGGACTTCGCCAGCCGTCGTTTCGATCGGCAAAGAGACGGCCGCCAATACTTTTCGTGCAGCGTTTTCCGCGTCGTCAATGCCGAGCACGTTGGCCAGCAGGATGATGAACTCGTCCCCGCCATGGCGCGCCACTGTGTCACAGCTGCGCAATTCCGCTGCCATCCGGTTGGCGCAGGCAATCAGCACCTGGTCGCCGACGTCGTGGCCATGCTGGTCGTTTATGTCCTTGAATCGATCCAGATCTGCCAGCATCAGGGCGAAAGACTGCCCAGTGCGCTGCCATGTGCGCAAGGTGTGCTCGAAGCGATCGGAAAATAGAAAACGGTTGGGCAGGCCGGTCAGCAGGTCGTGCGTGGCCAGATAGGCGGAGCGCTCCTGCTCGATTTCGGCGCGGTCGATGCTCAGGTAGTGCCGCCGGGTCGCCCAGGGAACGCCAAGCAGTGCGGCACTCAGAAGGAGCAGAATGATGACGTTGTCGGTATGCAGGAAATCGTCCCACGACGACTGGTGTTCGAAGCGTACCTGGGTCGGCTGAGATGCGCTGTCGATGCCGAGCTGCAGGGTAAAACGCGGCAGGATAAGGCGCTCCAGGCCCCCGGCTTTGGGAGCGTTCTGCTCGAACAGCAGGGTCTCCGGATTGCCAGACGAATTGATGGTGGCCCAGACGCTGACATTGGCGAATTCGGCCTCCCTGCTTCTTGCCGGAATCAGGGCTTGAGTCTTGATCAGGAGGAGGGCCATCATCGTGCTGCCGAAGAAATTCAGCTCGGATGAAGGTTTGCCGGCGGGGCGGCTTACTTCCTGAAGGAGGATGTATGCGGTCTCGCCTTCATACGTGTTGATGTCGACGGTTCAAAGGGGGCCGTCCGCGCCGAGACCTGCGACGCCTGCCAGAGCTACCTGAAAATTGTCTATCAGGAGAAAGACCCGCTGGTCGACCCGGTGGCCGACGACCTCGCCACGCTGGCCCTCGAAATGCTGGTCGACGAAGCCGGCTACCAGCGTTCCGGCCCGAATCTGCTGTTGATCGGCGCCTACAGCGGCTAAACGCCTTTGATTAACCTTTCTGCCCGGTCCGGGTGAAAGCCATGAACGAAAAAAGACACCTTCCTGCGGTCGACCGGCTTTTTTGCCGAGAATCGAAGTTAGCGCAGCGGTCGATAACTCAGTTGTTGTGCCAGTTGCCGCCTCGTCTCGTCGCTGGCCAACTGTTGCCAAGACCAATGGCGCGCCTTTTCCATGGAAAAGCCATTTTTGCCATCAAGCAGCCACAGCCCCTCCAGCGCTGCCAGCACAAGTTGTGTGGCTTGCAAACGCAAGGCATAGGAGCGCCCCTGGCGAAAGGCTTCAAGCAAGTCTTTCCGGGTGGCGATGCGGTATTTCGATTCGATGATGATCTGCGCGCTTTCCTGATCGAGCGTGCTGCTCAGGCCAAGAACATAGTCGGGGTAGACTTTTTCGCCACGCCCCATGCGAACCACGACTTGGCGCTGCCAATCGCGTTGCTCCGTAAATCCGAGTTGCTCCAACAGGGGTTCGATCAAATTGGTTTCAACTGCTCGTTCATTCAGAATTTCCTGGCCGTCGGGCAACAGGGAGGGCGGCGATGGGGGAATGCGGGGCAGCGCATCGATTTCGGCACCGTGGCGGGCACACTCATCCAGCAAGGCAAGGTAGTCGTCGGGACGAAAATATTTTCCGGCACTGCCCTGAAAATGGGCGCGTACCAAGGGGCTTTGGGCGAGGATTGGATTGGCCTTCAAATCCTTAATTTTGAGATGGGGTACTGTTTGTGGCTGCCCAATTCGGACCAGCGAATACCAATGTGCGAACGGATCGTCGTATCCGTCCTCGATGATGCGCCAAATCGAGTGCAGATGAGCGCGTGGGCTGGCACACCACAAGACAGCCATGTCGCCGCATCGGGCATCGCGATGCCCCCGCCAGAGGCTTTCTGTCTGCCGGTCTGCTTCATCGAGAAGGGAAAAATCCGCTTGGGTGCCGACCCCGGCCATCAAAAACCAGGCACGTTTCGGAGCGGGCAGTTCGGCGTCGGCATCCTCCGCCAGACAGGCTGGTGCGAAATCGTAAAGAAAGGCGTTAAGTTCTGCCGGACTCAAATTATGAAGCAGGCGGAATTCCTGAAAACTGCGGTTGATGTCGAGATAGAACAGGGCCCGTTCCCGCTTCTGCAACTTGCCCGGAATCGCCGGCAGGGGAATCCGGAAGCGCTGGCAAATGTCTGCCAGCAGTTTGAAGCGGCCCTGAAAGTAATAGGGCAGGTAAGCTTCGGGCTGCAGGCTGTGCATGACCGTCGTAATCGAACCGATGTTAGAGGCAACATCGAGCGCGTATTCTTCGCCGCCGAAGCCGGCACAGAAGATGTTTCCCGGCGTTTCGTCTTCCAACCATTCGTAGTAAAGCCCCTCTCCTTCCAGCAAGCGATGGAAATCCCCGGGCAGATCAGTGCTGTCTTCAAACCAGAACCACAGCAGTTCGCGCAGCTTGATCGGATCTGTCGGCGCCCAGAGCTGTTCGGGTACTTCGAGGTTGCCGACGAGTACCGGAATATCGGCATTGAGTTGTTGTCTCCAGTTCCCGTTACCTGTACTACCGGCGAAGCGTGCGTGGCGCGGGAAAGTCTGGCGTATAGCCTCCCTGCCTCGCGGCGACTGGCGGTAAAGGGACCAGATGTAGCGATTGAACATAGTGGCTACCGGGATCAGCGTAAGGTCATAGCATTAAGCTGCCGACTGAATCACTCAGCCTCGCCCAACAATGCCGCCAAGCCAATTTGTACGCACTCCCGATCGGAAGGCGCCAGCTTGCCAAGTTGCCCGCGGACCAGCCGGTGGTCGAGCGTAAATAGCTTGAAGCGCACCTTGGAGGGGGCGGGCAGGCCGGATGCTGCGAGATCGGCAATCGGGCAATCGAGCGGCCACGAGGCATTCCCTTCCGAGGTGATCATCGCCATGACCGAATGCCCAGCCGGCGCGTTGAAGGCTGCGGCGGAGGAGAGCACCAGTGCCGGTCGGTTCTTTGCAGCATCCCGGTCGGTGAATGGGAAGGGAACGCGGACGACGGCAAAGCGTTCAAAGGTCACGGTATGCCGCCTCGTCTTCGGCGCAGGCCCACTCGCTCAGCGTGCCTTGAACGGCTTTCAGGTATTCGATGTCCATTGGCTGAATTCGACGAACGGTGGCGCTACCGTCGCTGCCGATTTCCCAGGAAATCAGATCGCCCGCGCCGACCTTGAGCGCAGCGCGCACATCTTGGGGAATGGTGGTTTGCCCCTTGCTGGTGATCTTGGCGATGACTGTCATGATGACTCCTTTCGTCGGCTCGCATTACATCCTTACTGTAAGCTCGCATTCGGAAAAGCACAAGCCAAGTCCCTTCCCCTAACCCTTTCTGCCCGGTTCGGGTGAGAGCCATGAACGAAAAAAGATACCTTCCTGCGGTCGACCGCGTTTTAGTGCAAATTCCCGAACTCATCGAAGCGCACGGCCGCCAGCTAGTCACCGGTTGCGTTCGCGCCGAACTGGCCGCCGCCCGCGAAGGCCTCAAACATGGCCTGCCGCTACCCGACGAAGATAGTCTGTTATCAGCCATCCGTCGCCGCGCCGATGACGCCGGCCGGGCCAATCTGCGTGCCGTCTTCAACCTGACCGGCACCGTGCTCCACACCAATCTCGGCCGCGCCCAGCTGGCCGAGGAGGCCATCGCGCTGATGGTCGAGGCGGCGCGTTCGTCCTGTGCGCTCGAATACGACCTGGCCTCCGGCGGGCGCGGCGACCGCGACGATCTGGTCTCCGGCCTGCTCGCCGAACTGATCGCCGGCGGTTCGCCTGATATCGCGGCGACCATCGTCAACAACAACGCCGCCGCCGTGCTGCTGACGCTCAACGCGCTGGCCCAGGGCAAGGAGGCCGTGGTCTCGCGCGGCGAGCTGGTCGAGATCGGCGGCGCTTTTCGCATCCCCGACGTGATGCGCCGGGCGCAGGTAAAACTGCACGAAATTGGCACGACCAACCGCACGCATGCCAAGGATTTTCAGGAGGCGATCAACGCGAAAACCGCGCTGCTCATGAAGATTCACACCAGCAACTACGCCGTCACCGGCTTCACCAAGGCGGTCGATGAAAAGGAAATCGCCTCCATTGCTCACGCCGCCGGCCTGCCGTTCGTCATCGACCTCGGCAGCGGCACGCTCTGTGACTTCGCTGCCCATGGCTTGCCGGCCGAGCCGACGCCCCAAGAGGCGCTGGCGGCGGGGGCGGACATCGTTACCTTCTCCGGCGACAAGTTGCTCGGCGGCCCACAGGCCGGACTGATCGTCGGCCGCGAGGACTTGATCGCGAAGATCAAGAAGAACCCGCTGAAGCGCACCCTGCGCGTCGGCAAGACGACGCTGGCGGCGCTCGAAGCGACGCTGCGTCTGTACCGCGACCAGGACCGTCTGGCTGAACGTCTGCCGACACTGCGCTTGCTGACCCGTCCCTTGGCTGACATCACGGCGTTGGCCGAGCGCGTGCTGCCCGCCGTGCAAGCCGCTGTCGGCGAACAAGCCAGCGTTACGGTGCAGCCCTGCAGCAGCCAGATCGGCAGCGGCGCCTTGCCGGTCGAACGCCTGCCATCGGCAGCACTCGTTGTCCGGCCCAATTTGAAAAAGGCCGGAAAATTCCTGTTGACCGTGGAAGCCGCTTTCCGTGACCTGCCGACGCCAGCTATCGGCTATATCCGCGACGATGCGTATCATCTCGACCTGCGTTGTCTGGAAGCAAATGACGAAGCCCGTTTCGTTGCCCAGTTGTCGCACCTGAAAATTTGAAAACAGCCTCGCCGGGCGGTCTGAGTACCGCCTGCTGTTTTTTCTGCGCTCGCCAGGGCGCATCCCTAAACCCGGGCATCTCCGTGTCCGGGTGGTTGATTGAATGGAGTACGAAGCATGACCCTGAGCCGACGACAGTTCCTCGCCGCAGGTGCGGCGCTGGGGGCCACGGCGAGCATCGCCGCACCGACCAGCCCGCTGCCTTTCCTGATCCAGATGCAGTCCGACCCCTTGCTGCCGAAAGCGAGTGGTGGCAAAAGCGGCAAGCGCGTCGTCATTTGCGGCGGCGGCTGGGGCGGCATCACCGCGGCCAAGCATCTCAGGCTGCTCGATCCGATGCTGGAAGTCGTCGTGCTTGAGCGCAACCCCGTCTTTTTCTCCTGCCCGATGAGTAACAAGTGGCTTGTCGATATCGTCGACGTCCAGTTCCTGACCTTCAGCTACCTCGAGGTGGCCGAGAAATACGGCTACAAGTTCATCCAGACTGAAGTCACCGCCTTCGAGCGCGAGAACAAGCGCGTCATCACGGCGCAGGGCTGGCTCGATTACGACTACCTGATCCTCGGCAGCGGCATCCGCTACAACTACGAAGCCTGGTTCGGCAACGACCGCAAGGCGACCGACTATACCAAGGCCATGTTCCCGGCCGCCTACATCCCGAATGCCGAGCATTTCCGCCTCAAGCAGAGCATCCAGAACTTCAAGGGGGGCGACCTGGTCATGACCCTGCCGCCACCGCCGCATCGATGCCCGCCGTCACCCTACGAGCGCGCCTGCCTGATCGCCGGCCTGTTCAAGCAGCGCAAGATCAAGGGCAAGGTGATCATCCTCGACCCCAAGCCGAGCCCGGCGCCGATTACCGGCGGTTTCCAGGAGGCTTTCGAGAATCTTTACAAGGATCAGATCGTCTACGTGCCGAAGGCGGTTATCAAGGAAGTCGATCCCTTCAACAAGAAGATCAAGACCGCAGCTGGCGACTTCACTTTTGATCACAGCATCCTCATGGCACCGCACCAGGCCGGCGACATGGCGTGGAAGGCGGGCGTCATCGGCCGGAACGAGGAAGGCAAGCCAACCGGCTGGGCCGGCGTCGATCCCTTCTTCCTGAACATGAAGGACGACCCGGACACCTACGTTATCGGCGACTCGGTCGGCATCGTTTCGCCGCTGTTCCGCTTCTACCCGAAGGCCGGCCACGTTGCCAACGCGCACGCAAAAATTGTGGCCAGCTATATCGCCCAGCGCGCCAAGGGTCGCGAACCGAAATACGCGCTGCCCGACAACCTGTGCTTCATGATGGTCAACACCGAGCCGCGCGAGGACATCGCCGTGCGCTTCAAGTACTGGGTCAACGACAAGGGCCAGATCGTCCAGGACCAGGACGACGACAATCTGCGCCGCGACGAACTGGTGACCGAGGACTTCCAGTGGGCCGGGCGCATGTATGAGGACATGTTTGGCTGACTGGCGATTGACCGGCCCGCATGACGGGTCGGGCGTGCCAGAATGAGCCTGTTTTCCCAGACAAATTCAAACATGTCCCACTTCCTCTTTCTCAACGCCAGTACCCGCGAGCCGGGCCACATCGGCAACAGCGAAACCCTGGCCCGTCGCGCCGCCGACGGCCTGCCGGCCGGCACCGGGCAAACCTGGGTCAAGCTGGCCGATCTGGAACTGCCGCCTTTCGTCGATCTGCGCCATACTGCCGGCACCTATCCGATGCCGATGGGCGACGCCAAGTCCCTGCTTGATGCGACTCTGGCGGCGACCGACCTGGTTTTCGTCTCGCCGGTCTACTGGTTTTCGATTCCGTCGCCGCTGAAAACCTATCTTGACCACTGGAGCGCCTGGCTGCGTGTTCCCGGCCTCGACTTCAAGGAAGCCATGGCCGGCAAGAAACTCTGGGTCATCGCCACCAGCGGCAACCGTGAAAAGGCCCAGCCGATGCTCGACAGCTACCGCCTGTGCGCTGAGTTCCTCGGCATGCAATGGCAGGAGCCGCTGTGGGGCAAGGGCGGGGCACCGGATACCGTGCTCGCCGACAGCGTGGCGCTGGCTGCGGCTACCCACCTTTTTGCGGGCCGGATCGCCTAGATGGTCGTCGAACGCCTTTTCCTCAGCCCCGCCCGCGGCGAAGTGCAGCGCGAATGCCGGCAGCTTGAGTTGCTCGCCGGGCAGGGAGTGGTGGGCGACCGGCATTTCGGCCAGGCCGACTGGGCGGGACAGCAACTGACGCTGGTCGAGGCCGAGGAAATCGAGCGTTTCTGCGCCCATGCCGGGTGCGCTGACGATCTGTCGCTCACCCGCCGCAATGTCGTGACCCGGGGTATTCGCCTCAACATGCTTGTCGGCCGGCAGTTTCGCCTCGGCAACTGCATGCTGCTTGGCATCGAACTCTGTGAACCTTGCCGCACACTGGGGCAACGACTGGCGAACGAGATCGTTTCGCCGTCCGAGGTTTTGAAATATTGGGTCGGCCGCGGCGGGCTCCGCGCCCAGGTACTCTCCTCCGGCAGGCTGGCCTGCGGCGATGCGCTGACGCCTGTCGAATCGGGGGAATACGCGGAATGATCATCGGCACTGCCGGCCACATCGACCACGGCAAGACCACGCTGGTCAAAGCCCTGACCGGAGTCGACTGCGATCGCCTGAAAGAGGAAAAGGCGCGCGGCATCACCGTCGACCTCGGTTACGCCTACACCGAGAAGGTCGGTTTCATCGATGTGCCCGGTCATGAAAAGCTGATCCACAACATGCTGGCTGGCGCCACGGGCATCGACTTCGCACTGCTCGTCATCGCCGCCGACGACGGCCCGATGCCGCAGACCCGCGAGCATCTGGAAATCGTCGAGCTGCTCGGCATCAAGCGGGGCGTGGTGGCATTGACAAAAATCGATGTTGCCACGGTCGACCGGAAAAAACAGGCAAAAACGGAAATCGCCGAACTGCTCGCCGGCACTACGCTGGCCGACGCACCGATCTTTCCGGTGGCGGCTGTTAGCGGCGACGGCATCGCCGAACTGCACGCCCACCTCGAAGCGGCCGCGGCGGCAGAGCAGGGCGAGCGCCAGACGGCCGGCGGTTTCCGCCTCGCCATCGACCGCTGCTTCACGCTGTCCGGCGCCGGCACCGTCGTCACCGGAACGGCCTTTGCCGGATCGGTGAAGGCCGGCGATCAACTGATCGTCTCGCCGCCCAACAAACCCGTCCGCGTGCGCAGCCTGCGCGTGCAGGATGCGCCGGCTGAATCCGGCCACGCCGGGCAGCGGATTGCGCTGGCGCTATCGGGGGTTGAAAAGGCCGAGGTCGAACGCGGCCAGTGGGTCGTCGCGCCCCGGCTGCATGCGCCGGTTCGCCGCTTCGATGCGAAGATCCGCGTTCTTTCAGGCCAGCCGCCGCTCAAGCACTGGACGCAGGTTCACCTCCATCTCGGTGCCGAAGATGTCCCGGCCCGCATTGGCCTGCTCGGCGCCGAAGAAATAGCGCCGGGATCTGAAAACTGGGCTCAGATTGCCGTTGACCGCGAGATTGGCGCGCTGGCCGGCGACCGCTTCATCCTCCGCGATGCCGGAGCCCGCCACACCATCGGCGGCGGCATCGTGCTCGACATCGTCCCGCCCAGCCGCCGGAAAAGCAGTCCGGAGCGCCTGGCCATGCTTGCTGCTCTGGCCGACGCCAATCCGGCCACGGCGCTGCAACTGGCCGCCGAACAGCAGCCGGCCGGTGTCGACCTCGATGCCCACGCCCTGAACCGCAATCTCGATCCACGCACCCTCCGCGCGCTGTGCGTCCAGCTCGACCTCACGGTCGTCGGCGCCGCCGCCTTTGCCCCAAATCGCTGGCAGGAACTCGAAGCCCGCCTGCTTGCCTCGCTGGCCACCGAACACGAGCGCGCCCCGGACCTCACCGGCGTCGAACGCGACCGCCTGCGCCGCCTGACCCTGCCGACGCTTTCACGGCCTGCTTTCGACGCGCTGCTCGCCACGCCGCTGGCCGACGGCCGCATTGCCCAGACCAACGCCTGGCTGCACCTGCCGGTGCACCGGGTCCAGCTCGCTGCCGCCGACCTCGCGCTGTGGCACACTTTGAAGCCGCTGCTCGCCGCTGCTCCCTACGCCCCGCCGCGTGTGCGCGACGTGGCGAGGGCGGCCGGCATAGCCGAAGACACCGTGCGCGCCCTGTTCAAACGCATCGCCCGCCATGGCGACGCCTGGCCGGTCGCACACGACCATTTCTTCACGGCCGAAGCTGTTGCTGAACTGGCGCACAAGGTCGCGGCACTCAACGAACGCGACGGCTGCGCCCGCGCTGCCAGTCTGCGCGACGAGATCGGCGGCGGCCGCAAGGTAGCCATCCACATCCTCGAATTCTTCGACCGCATCGGCTACACTCGCCGCGTGCGCGACACCCACGTGTTACGTGGAACGCCGGAGCAATTCGGATAATTTCGTGCCCAAACCGCCCGTGATCTTGTCGACTTCGCCTTGCCGTACTATTTGTACTGTCGGCGGCTCGCCTTTGCGTCACGGTCGGCCTGGACACGAAATTGAAATGAACAACGGAAATGAACAACGGAAGAGATCGTTCCCCGGTGGGACGGCCGGTCTTCAAAACCGGCAGGACCTGTCAAACAGGTTTGGGTAGGTTCGACTCCTGCTCTCTTCCGCCAATTTTCAGCCGGTAGATCTCCAGGCCTGGCGGCTCCGGAAGCACCGGCAGGCGAGCCGGCCCAACGACCAATCCAGAACGTTTGCCACGATGCGCAGCGAATTTTCGCGCGTGGCATAAGTTGAACTATGATGAGGCAACTATCCGGGTAAAAGTGAGCCGAACTCTTCCCATGATCACAGACCTTGAAGACAACTGGTATTGCCTGATCGAAGAGCTGGAAAAGGGCAATGTCATTCCTATCGTCGGCCCGGAGCTACTCGATATTCCAGACGGCCCGGACGGTGCTGTTGCTTTGCTTTATGACCTGGTGGCACGCGAACTCGCGGTGCGCTACAACCTCCCCGCCGGGGAGAAAATTGCCGTTACCTGGAGTCTGCACAACTGCGTAGCGACCCTGCTGTCCGGCGGCCAGATGAATGTTGACAAGGTGCGGCGCGCCGCAGCCAAGACCATCGACACCCTCACGGCCACTTGTCCACTGCCAAAGGCCTTGCAAGTTCTCGCCGGCATTGACGCCTTCGATCTTTATGTCAGTCTGACCTGCGACCCGCTACTGTTCCGCAGCCTGAAAGAGAAAGACCCGGCTGCGGAGAGCGTGGCCTTCGGTATTCGCTCCGACACCAACTCCCATCCGCTTGATATCCCCGCCAAGTCGCGGGGAAAAATTTGCTACCAGCTATTTGGTTCAGCCGAGAATTTGCTCGATTTCGCCATTCACGAAGGCGACGTACTTGAATACATGTACCGTCTCCAGTCAGAGCAGACCCGAGCCATCAAGAATTTGCTTGGGCGATTGCGCAGCAGCAACTTGCTGTTCATTGGCTGCCACCTCCCGGACTGGGTAGGCCGCTCCTTGCTCAGGGTCGTTAACGAAGATCCGCTGCTCTCCAAAGCAAAACAGGAATTCATGACGGATTTCGAGAGCGACCCGTCGCTGTCCACCTTTGTCTCGCGCTTCAGTCCCAACAGTCTGGTCTTTCCCGGCTCTCCGAATGAATTTGTCGACGAGCTGTCCAAACGCTGGGGCGCCTGGCGGCTCACCCATCCGCGCCTCGGTGAGCAGCGCATTCCCGTAAAACCTGCTTCGCCCACCGAAGGCCCCATGATTTTCATCAGCTACGCCAGCCAGAATACCGATGCCGCGCGGGCTATTGCGGACCGGCTTCTCGCGCTGGGGGCCGGCGATGTCTGGCTCGACAAGAAAAAACTGCGCGGTGGTGAGGATTGGTCGAACAAGCTGGACGAAGCAATCGGTAGTTGCGACTACTTCCTGCCACTCCTCTCCAGTGAAGCCGACGAGCGGCGAGAAGGCGTTTTCTGGGAGGAGTGGGTCACCGCCCTTGAACGCGCCAAGCGCGTTGCCGACACCTTCCTGCTGCCTACGCTGATCGACCCGACGCCGGAAAGCCGCAACAAATACCAGCGGATCGGCAAGCAACTCGGTACCGAGCGTTTCTGGGATCGTCATCTGCTGAATGCTCCCGGCGGCGTACTGGACGACAAGGCTAGCGCCGATCTGGCCGAATACTTCGGCGGATTCAGGAAAACTTGATCATGGCTACGCCTGTCATCGACAAGAACAACCCCTGGCCGTGGCTGGATCCATTTACGGAAAAGGCTGAAGCCTTTTTCAACGGGCGCGAAGACGACAGCGCCGCGCTGGAGCGTTGCGTGGTGTCGGGTACGGCCACGGTTCTGTTCGGCAAATCAGGCTTGGGCAAGACCTCGCTGCTGCAAGCCGGGCTCTTCCCCCGGCTGCGCAAGGCTGGGCTGTTGCCGGTGCTGGTGCGCCTCATCCATGGTGGCGACTCCCCACCGGCAGCAGCCCAGATTCGGGCTCGGCTGCACCAGGAAAGCACGGCTCACGGCCTGGCGATCCCGGGCAATTCGCTACTGGCGCCGTCACTCGAAGCGCCTGAAGATCGTCTTTGGCTCGATCTGCATACCAGCCCGGTTGGCTTGCGTGATGAGCACGGCGGTAGTTGGCAGCCGGTGTTTGTCCTGGATCAGTTTGAAGAAATATTTACGCTGGGCGGCCAGGATGCGGTGCGTCAGCAGCGCGACTTCGGCATCCTTGGCGACCTGATCGAAAACCGCATTCCGAACGCTGTGGAAGGGGCCATCAGTGATGACGAGGACCTGCTTGATGTCCTGCTCCTCGACGCCCAGGCCTACCGCGTCATCCTGAGTCTGCGCGAGGATTACCTGCCGAATCTTGAGCGCTGGTGCGACCGCATTCCCCGCCTCGGCCCCAACCGCTATCGCCTGTTGCCGATGCAAGAAGCCCAGGCCCTCGACGCCATCCGGCTGACGGGCGGCGATTTGGTGACAGCGGAGGACGCACAACGCATCGTCCACTTCGTTGCCAGCCAGCAGGAAGGCCCAAGCAGCGGCGTGGCCAGCGGCGAGTGTGCCGAGGTCAGCATCGAACCGGCGCTGCTCAGTTTGCTCTGTTCCGGACTCAACCTTGAGCGCCAGGCTACCGGGGCGCCCCGGCTTGATGCCGCCGATCTGGAACAGCGCGGTGGACGCATCATGGAACGGTTTTATGATGACGCCACCAAAGGGGTGGCTCCGACCGCCGTCGCCTTCGTTGAAGACGAGTTGATCACCCCGGATGGCGTGCGCCTGTTCTATCCGCTCAAATCCATTCTGCAGAATACCGGCATCAGCAAGAGCGATATCGACACGCTGATCGAGCGTCGGCTACTGCGTCGGCAGCCCTTCGTCGAGGGCGAACGCATCGAAGTTGTTCACGACCGTCTGGCCGCTGTTGCCCGCCAGCGCCGCAAGAACCGCGAAAGCGTGACGGCGCAGCAACGCCTGCTGGATGAGGCGCACCGCGAAGCGGAGGCCAAGGAGGCCAATGTTCGGGCGGATCTTGAAAGCAAGGCCCGCGAGGTCGAAAGTCGCGCTCGGCAGCGGGCAGAATTGGACGCGACTGCGCAAAGGCGCCTGCAGCAGAAGCTGAAATACGTGGTCGTAGCGTTGATCCTTCTGCTTGCCCTGGCTGGTGGATCTGTTTGGATTGCACGCCAGCAAGGTGAACTGGCACGTTTCAACGCAGAAAAGGCCCGACAGTCGGCCGAAGAAGCCACAATTCGGCGTCTGATCGCGGAAGGTCAGGCGATGGCGAGCGGCAGGCAGAGCGGCGGTTCCATCAACGGCATGCTGCAGATGTTGGCGGCCCATCGCCTGGCGGCCAACGGCTTCCCGCAGGCTTCAGCCAACGCCTTGGGTGCCTTGCAGGCGGAGTTTTTACGCACCGCCAGGCTGGTTCGGATCATGGATAGCGATGAAGCCATTACGGCGCTGGCCGTCAGCCCGGACGAATCGCGTGTCGTCACCGGCGGCAGAAGCGGTAGCCTCAGATTCTGGGATGCCGAAGGTAAGCCGCTGGGCAAGCCGATGAAAGGACATGTCGGCCACATCCAGAGCCTGGCCTTCAGCCCGGATGGAAAAACCATCGTTTCGGCTGGCAAGGACGACATTAGTTTGCGGCTGTGGAACGTCGAATCCGGCAGCGCCGTCGGTGAAGCTCTGAAGGGACACAGAAAGCCGCCGCGCGGCGTTGCCTTCAGCCCGGACGGCAAGATGATCGTTTCGGCTAGTCTGGACCAAACCCTGCGGCGCTGGGATGCGGCCACCGGCCAGGCCATTGGTGAGCCGCTCGCGGGCCATTCGGACGGTGTCGCCAGCGTTGCTTTCAGCCCGGATGGAAAACTGATCGTCTCCGGCAGCTACGATAACTCGTTGCGCCTTTGGAATGCGCTCACCGGTCAAGCAATGGGCGAGCCTCTGACGGGGCATGAAGATGTGGTGGGCAGCGTTGCCTTCAGTTCTGATGGCCGCCTGGTCGTCTCGGGCAGCGCTGATGCAACCCTGCGCTTGTGGGATGTGGCGACCGGCAAACCGATTGGTGACCCGCTCAGGCGGCACAGGCAAGCGGTGCACAGCGTCGCTTTCAGTCCCGACGGAAAGCTGGTTGTTTCTGGTAGCGGTGACCATGCCGTGCGCCTGTGGGATGTTGATACGAGGAAACAGATTGGCGAGAGTCTTAAAGGGCATACCGACGAGGTTACTGGTGTCGCCTTCAGCCGCGATGGAACGCAGATCTATTCCAGCAGTTTCGACATGACCTTGCGCCGTTGGGTCGCTTTCGACGATATTTCCGGAGGCAGGGTTTTCAAGGGGGCAAGCGCATCGCTGCAGAGTGTGGCCTTCAGCCCGGCCCCCGATGGAAAGATGATCGCTTCCGGTGGCAGGGATGAGCTGGTTTACCGCTGGGATGCCAACACTGGCGCGGCTATTGGCAAGCCTCTGGCGGGCCACGCCGGAGCGATCTACAGCATGGCTTTCAGTCCGGATGGAAAGAGGATTGCTTCGGCAGGCGAGGATATGGCACTGCGCCAGTGGGACGCTGATTCCGGCGCGCCAATCGGCTCACCACTGGTGGACCACGGCGGAACCATATACGGCCTTGCTTTCAGCCCGGATGGCACGCGTCTTTTGTCGGCCGGTGAAGACAGCGTCCTGCGCCTATGGGATGTTGCCAGCGGTGCCGCCATTGGCCCGCCGCTCGCTGGACATCAGGACATTGTCTACGGGGTCGCCTTCTTCCCGCCGGATGGACGGGTCTTTGTATCGGCTAGCGGCGACAGGACTTTGCGACGCTGGGATGGCATCACCGGCGCTGCCATCGGCCAGCCCCTTGAGGGACACGGCAAGACCGTCAATAGCGTCGCCGTCAGCCGGGTTGTTCAAAACACTCAACGCATCGTCTCGGGCAGCGACGACATGACCCTGCGTTTGTGGGACGCCGCCAGTGGCGCGTCTATTGGCAAGCCGCTCAGTGGCCATACGCATTTCGTGAACAGTGTCGCGTTCAGCCCGGATGGCCGGCACATCGTTTCCGGCAGCAAGGATCGAAGCGTTCGCCTGTGGGATGCGAACACCGGCGCGCCGGTTGGTGCTCCGCTTGAAGGCCATACGGATTCCATCTTCAGCGTGGTCTTCAGTCCGGACGGCAAGCACGTCGCGTCGGCTGCAGCGGATACGACGGTACGCCGCTGGCCGGTCCTTGAATCCTGGGCTGACGCACTGTGCGCCAAGCTTTCTCGCAATCTGACCAAGGCCGATTGGCAGCGGCTGGTATCACCGGAAATTGCCTACATCAAGCAGTGTCCGAATCTGCCGGATGCGACTGAATGATCCGCCACGCACCATTTCAACCTTTGCCTGAGGAGCAGATATGCAGAATATTTCCTTAAGTTTGCTGCTATGCGCCGCACTCGTCGTGCCGGCCAGATTTGCAGCGGCTGCTGCTGATGACTGGGTTGCCCAGATCAAGGTTTCCCGTGGGAGTGTCACCATTCAGCGCGATAACCGCAGCCTTCCAGGTGACCTCGGCAAGCGCCTCAAGGAGAACGACACCATAGTGACGAGCGACAACAGTGCGGTGGGCATGACCTTTGAAGACAACTCCATGCTCTCGCTCGGCGCCAATAGCGAAGTCATCCTCCAGCGCTATTCCTACGACCCAACCACCTACCTGGGGGCTTTTGACGCGCTACTCAAACGCGGAACAGCTTCCGTCACGACTGGCAACATCGTCGCTCAGTCTGCTGAAGCCATGCGCCTGATGACGCCCGATGCCGAGCTGCAGCCCGGCAAGTCCGGTTCATTTGCCATCAGCGTCGAGGGGAAATAAGCATGAAAAATCTCTCACTGATTCTGAGCCTCATGCTCATCGCGGGTTGCGCCCAGGAACGTTATGTTTTGTTGCCGGATGAGTCCGGACAAAGCGGCAGCCTTGTGGTCAAACCTCGGCAAAAGGCGCCGATCACGCTCGATACCCCGAACGCCTTGTCGACCTCCGGTTTCTGGGGCATCGGCAAGCGTCGTGCCGAGGCCGACGAGGTCAAGGAAGTCTGGCGTGGCTCCATGGAGGCGAGGCCGACCCCACCGGTGAAATTCACCCTGTATTTTCTTGAGGGGACCAACGAACTGACGCCCGAATCGAAGAAGGAGCTGGACGGTGTTTTTGCCGAAATCAAGAACCGCAAGGTGCCGGATGTCCTTGTCGTTGGCCATACTGATGCCGTTGGTTCTCAGGAGTCGAACGATCGACTGGCTGAGTCGCGGGCCAGGAGCATGAAGGCCGAACTGGAACGCCTTGGCATCGACCCCGAATCGATCAAGGCAAGCGGCCGGGGTGAGCGGGAGCTGAAGGTCAAGACCCCGGACGAAGTCGCGGAAGCGCTCAATCGGCGGGTCGAAATCCAGGTGCGCTGACTGTTCGGGAGGCTGCCGTTCGGAGGAAATCGGGGCTGTGCTATCGCGCTCTTGCAAAGCCTTGTGACACAATGAACGGTAAGCTTTCTCTCCGCGCAGATGGCTGTTCGTTCCCGTGGCTTTGGCCTGTCAGACCGGTGTAAATATTCGCAACGCCGAATTACTTTTTTCTCCTCCCAAAACATGGCTCATCAAGCTTTCACCGGTACCATTCCCGACGACCGTCTCTACTGCCCGCGTTACGACATGTGGGTGCAGGTGTTGACGCTCGTTGAAAACTGACCAGAAAAGCGAGGTTGTGCGCGCTGAAAATTGACCAGGGTGATTAACTCGTCCGCTCATTTTTTGAGCAGGATTTTAGGAGATGATCACCATGAAGGATCTGGGAAGGATTC
>JAEUOG010000027.1 GCA_016790815.1 Dechloromonas sp. | reverse complement strand
CAACGACCAAGGCGCCCAAATGACATCAACCCAGCGGTACAATTTGGCATCGGCGGAACGCCTCTCAATACGGCTTCGACACCTGTGTTAGAGCGCTTTTCCGGCAGTTCCGCCGACCTTAATATGAAATTTCCGGGCTAGTACGTCATGCGGAAAGCCTTGGAGCTGATCAGCGATCAGCCCCGAAGCTGCATTTAAGCCCGAACGATGCGCCCCGCCGGGAATTTGGCCGAAAACCGGCTGCCAATGCCTGGCGTGCTCCTGATATCAAGCTGTGCCTGGTGGCGATTGAGCGAATGCTTGACGATGGCCAGGCCAAGGCCGGTACCGCCGGCATCGCGCGACCGCCCGCGGTCGACGCGGTAGAAACGCTCGGTCAGACGGGGAATATGTTTGGCCTCGATGCCGATGCCGGTATCCTCGACGGCATACTCCGCGCCTTGCGGCGTCACTTTCCACTCGATACGCACCGTGCCGCCGGGCGGCGTATAGCGCACGGCATTGGCGACGAGGTTGCCGAAGGCGCTGACCAACTCTGGCTCCGAACCACGCAGGTCGCAAAGCCTATCGGATTCGGCAATGATGGTATGGCGGCCGGCCGACAGCGCTTCGGCATCGCGGCGCAGCTTGTCGATGAGCGTGGTCATGTCAACCAGATCGTTCCGGGGCGGGGGCGCCGACTCGATGGATGACAGCGTCAGCAGATCCTGAACAATGGATTCCATGCGTGTGGACTGTTCGGCCATCAGCTCGAGATAGCGATGCTGCTCGTCGCGGTCAAGCTCGATTTCCTGCAGCGTCTCAAGGAAGCCGGCGAGTACGGTCAGCGGCGTGCGCAGCTCATGCGAGACGTTGGCGACAAAATCGCGGCGCATCTGGTCGAGGCGGTCGCTTTGCGTCACATCCTTGATCTGCATGAGACGACGGTTACCCGCGTAGGAAACGACATGGATGGAGAAGACACGCTCCGCTCCGCGATCCGAGCGCAGAATCAGCGGGCGTTCGAAGTCACCGGAGTTCAGGTAAGCGACGAACTCCGGCTGACGCACGATATTGACGACAGGCTGACCGCTATCCGTCGCCAATACGAGACCGAGTTGCGCTTCGGCTGTCGTGTTGCAATAAACGATGTGCTGGTTGAGGTCGAGGGCGACAACGCCATCGGTCAGCGCCTGCAACGCGGCGAAAAGGCGCTCGATCTGATCATCGCGCTCGGATATCAGGGTGCGCAGTTCTTTTTCATGTCGGTAAAGGCGGCCAAAAATGCCATCCCAGGCCCCCGCTCCCTCCAGGCTGGCATCGACGACGGGGCGTCGTGACCAGCGATCCAGTCGCGCAAAGTTGCGAAAGTTGAAGAGCATCTGCAGGCCGAGCCCGGCGCAGAAGAGCGCCCAGCCGGCCCATGGCGCGACAACATAGCCTACCGGGATGGCGAGGCACGCAGCCAACAGGATAAATACCAGGGCGTTGACGATTTGCGACGGCACGCCGCTCATGCTCCCCGGAACCGGTAGCCCGTACCGCGCACGGTTTCAACGCGCTCGTGGTTGCCTGAACCCTCCAGCGCGGCGCGCAAGCGACGGATATGGACGTCCACCGTGCGCTCTTCGATAAAGACATGGTCACCCCACACCTCGTCGAGCAACTGGGCGCGGGTGTAGACGCGCTCGGCATGGGTCATGAAGAAAAAAAGCAGACGAAACTCGGTTGGCCCGAGTTCGATCGGCTGGCCAGCGGCCAGCACGCGGTGGGTAGCCGGGTTGAGCGCGAGGCTGCCAATTTCGACGGCTTCGCCGGCCAGATGTGGCGCCCGGCGGCGAAGTACTGCACGGACGCGGGCAACCATTTCCTTGGGCGAAAACGGTTTGGTGATGTAATCGTCAGCCCCGGCTTCGAGTCCCTGGACCTTGTCTTCTTCATGGACACGGGCGGTTAGCATGATGATGGGCAGCTCACGAGTCCGCTCGTCGGCCCGCATCTTCTTGGCCAAGGCGACGCCGGACTGGCCCGGCAGCATCCAGTCGAGAATGACCAGATCGGGCAGGGCGGCGCGAATGGCCGACTCTGCCTCTTCCGCGCTACCTGAACGGACGACCAGGAACCCGGCATGCTTGAGGTTGATCGTGACGAGCTCCTGAATGGCCGGCTCGTCCTCGACAACCAGAATGGTCGGTGTCACTGCGCCTTCTCCTTGGTGTGCCGGATGTCACGCCCCTCAACGATGAACACCACTTGCTCCGAGACATTTTTGGCGTGGTCGCCGATGCGCTCGATGGCACGGGCGATACCGATGATGTCGATGGAGGTGGTAATGGTGCGCGGGTCTTCCATCATGTGCGTGATGAGCTGACGGATGATGGACTTGAATTCGGCATCGACATCCGAATCGGCCCGGATAACGTCGGCCGCCTGCGGCGTATCGAGGCGGGCAAAGGCGTCGAGCGCCCTGCGGACCATGGTGAGCGCCGCTTCGGCCAGATGGCGGACACCAACACCGTACTGCCCCGGCAGATGGCCGTTTTCGTAAATGCGGCGTACCCCCTTGGCGATCTTCTTGGCTTCGTCGCCAGCGCGCTCGAGATCGGTAACGATCTTGCTGATACCAAGGATCAGACGCAGATCGGAAGCCGTAGGCTGGCGCTTGGCGATGATGTGCGCGCAGTCGTCGTCGATCGCCTTCTCGAGCTCATTCACTTTGCGGTCGGTCTCGACAATCGTCTTGATGCTGGACACTTCCCCCGTTGAGTAAGCGTCGATCGCTGCGGAAACCTGGGTTTCAACCAGACCGCCCATCTGAAGCACATGGGTACGCAGACGGGCGAGTTCGTCGTCGAACTGGCTGGAAAGGTGTTGGCTGTCGTTCATTTCAATCTCCTTGATTTCATCTGCCCGAGTGGCGTGACCCGAGACCTCGCCAAGGGCGGTGCGGTCAAGCCACGGTGAGCGGGCGCGTGAAATTAGCCCATGCGGCCGGTGATGTAGTCTTCAGTGCGCTTGTCGTTCGGCTTGATGAAAATCTGGTCGGTCTTGCCGAATTCGATCATCTCGCCCAGATACATGTAAGCCGTGTAATCCGACACCCGTGCGGCTTGCTGCATGTTGTGGGTCACGATCAGGATGGTGACGCGCTTCTTGAGTTCATGCACCAGCTCCTCGATGGCGCCGGTGGCGATCGGGTCTAGCGCGGAGGTCGGCTCGTCGAACAGCAGGAGTTCAGGATCGGTTGCCAGGGCGCGGGCGATGCACAGACGTTGCTGCTGACCACCGGATAGATTCGGCGCCATGTCCTGCAGGCGGTCCTTCACTTCGTCCCAGATTGCCGCCCCCTTGAGGGCGTGCTCAACCTTGTCGTCGAGGGTGCGCTTGTTGTTTTCGCCGCGCACGCGCAGGCCGTAGGCGACGTTCTCAAAGATGGTCTTGGGGAACGGGTTTGGTTTCTGGAAAACCATCCCGATGCGCATGCGAACTTCGATCGGATCGACATCTGGCGACAGCAGATTGGTGTTATCCGGGAAGAAACGGATTTCGCCTTCGTAGCGGTTGCCAGGGTAGAGGTCATGCATGCGGTTGAAGCTGCGCAGGTAGGTCGATTTGCCACAACCGGAAGGACCGATCAGGGCGGTCACCTTCTTGTCGTAGATCGGCATGTTGATGCTTTTGAGCGCCTGCTTTTCGCTGTAGTAAAAATTCAGGTTGCGGGCTTCAGCCTTGAGGGCCGGCGTGTCGTGGATCTGCATTGGAGACTCCATTTCAAATTTGATTTCGGGCTGATATTGCGCGTCGACCGCAGCAATCACCACTTGATGTTCTTGCGCATCTTGTAGCGCAGATAGATGGCCACCGCGTTCATTGACAGCACCATGGCCATCAGCACGAAGCCGGCAGCGGCAGCATTGATCTCAAAGGCCGGATCCGGACGCGACGTCCAGTTGAAGATCTGGATCGGCATCACGGTGAAGGGGGACATCACCCAGTCGAACATCCCGGCCGTTGCGCCACCGTCAATCTCGCTGAAAGGCACCGGCGGCAGGAAGGCGATGAAAGTCAGCGCACCGATCGTGATGATCGGCGCCGTTTCGCCGATGGCACGGGCCAGGCCAATGATCACGCCGGTCAGGATGCCAGGCATGGCGTAGGGAATGATGTGGTAGCGGCAGGTCTGCCAGCGGGTAGCGCCGACCGCCATCGAGCCTTCGCGGATCATCGCCGGAATGGCGCGGATCGCTTCGCGGGTAGCCACGATGATGATCGGCAGAATCAGGAGCGCCAGCGTCAGGCCAGCCGACAGGATGCTCTGACCAAAGCCGAACTGGTAAACAAAGATGCCCAGGGCCAGCAAACCATAAACGATCGACGGCACCGCCGCGAGGTTGGTGATGTTGATCTCGATGATGTTGGTGATCCAGTTGCGCTTGGCGTACTCCTCAAGGTACAGACCGGCTGCCACGCCAAGCGGCACTGCGGCCAGCGCGGTAACCAGCATGACCAGCAGGGAACCGACCCAGGCCGAGAGAATGCCGGCTTGCGTGGCCCGGCGCGAGGCGAAATTGAGGAAGAAATCGAGCGTGAAGCGTTCCGATCCCTTGATCAGCATGTCGGCAATCAAGGCCACGATGACCAGCAGGGCAAAGGCCAGACAGAAGACACCGACCGCCTTGAAAAGATTGTCGCGGAATTTGCCCTTGGCTATGACGGCGCGAATTTGTTCAGTCGTCAGCGGCTTCATTAATAATTCTCCCGATACTTGGCACGTAGCCACTGGCCGAGGATGTTGAATAGCAGGGTGATCATCAGCAGGGTCAGACCGGCAGCAAAAATGGTCTGGTATCCGATCGAGCCATGCGGCAAGTCACCCAGCGCCACTTGCACGATGAAAGAGGTGATGGTCGCCGCCGGCTCCATTGGGTTCCAGGTCAGGTTTGGCTGCATGCCAGCGGCCACGGCCAGAATCATCGTTTCACCGACGGCGCGGGAAATGCCCAGGATGTAGGAAGCGGCCAGACCCGAAATGGCGGCCGGCACAACAACGTGGATAGCGGTATAGAGCTTGGTCGAACCCATCGCGTAGGCCCCTTCGCGCATGCTCATCGGCACGGCGCGCATGGCATCCTCGGACAGCGAAGCGATGTAGGGCACGATCATGACGCCCATGACGATACCGGCGGAGAGAAGCGAGAAACCCGGCAGCGACGGCAGGAAAAACTGCAGGATGGGCGTCACGACAAGCAGGGCAAAGTAGCCGAAAACGATGGTCGGGATGCCGCCCAGCAATTCGAGGATCGGCTTGGCCATCTCGCGGACCTTCGGATTGGCGAATTCGGACAGGTAGATCGCGATGATCGTCCCCATAGGAATTGCCAGCAACAAGGCGACGCCAGAGGAAACCAAAGTGCCGGAAATGAGGACCATGATGCCGAAGTGGGCATCATCGAACAGGGGTGTCCACTGGGTATCGGTTAGAAAGTCGATGATGCTGACATTCTGGAAAAACGAATACGACTCGGAAACGAGCACGTAGACGATGCCGAGCGTGGTCAGGACGGAAATCGCAGCAGCACCGAGAAGGATGGCCTCGATGAGCTTTTCCTTCCAGTTGCGCATGGCGTTGTAGGCCAGACGATCGCTGACCTTTGGCAGGTCGGATGCGTTGTTTGCAGACATGGTTGAATTCACTTTGAGAATTCCATAAACAGAAAAGCCTGCCCCATCCGGGGCAAGGCTTTCAAAAGCAGGCGGCGTGAAGCGCCAGCGCGCACATTACATCTTCGCTTCGCGCTTCATCAACTCTTCGATGGTGATGCCGATTTCATTGACACCACCGAACACGGTACCAACCTTGTTCTTTTTCACGTGATCAAGATTGCCGGTATAGGCAGCTGCCGGCAACGGCACGTATTTGACCTCCTTGGTCAGCGCAGCGCCGTTCTTCATGTAGAACTCGATGAACTCCCTGACTTCAGGCTTCTGCAGCGACTTCGCCTTGACATAGACGAAGATCGGGCGGGAGAGCGGCGCATAGGTACCGTTTTCCACAGTGGCGGCTGACGGCTCGACAGCCTTGCCGGTTTTCGGATTGACGATGGCCAGTGCTTTCAGTTTGGCCTTGTTCTCGGCGTAGTAGGCATAGCCAAAGTAACCGATGGCATTGACATCACGCGACACACCCTGAACCAGCACGTTGTCGTCTTCGGAAGCCGTGTAGTCCCCACGCGAAGACTTGGCCTTGCCGACCATGGCTTCGGTGAAGTACTCGAAGGTACCGGAATCAGCACCAGCACCGAACAGCTTGACCGTTGCATCAGGCCAGGCCGGGTTTACCTGGTTCCACTTCGTGACCTTGCCCTGGGCTGCCGGCTCCCAGAGCGCCTTCATTTCGGCAACGGTGGCCTGCTTCAGGAAATCGTTCTTCGGATTGATGACGACGGTCAGCGCATCGTAAGCGACCGGCATTTCGATGTACTCGACACCAGCAGCCTTGCACAGCTCCATTTCCGACTTGGTGATCGGACGGGAGGCGTTGGAAAAATCGGTTTCGTCACGGCAGAACTTCTTGAAGCCGCCGCCCGTACCGGAAATACCAACGGTAACCTTGATGGCGTTCTTCTTCGCTTTCTGGAACTCTTCGGCTACCGCTTCGGTGATCGGGTAGACGGTGGAAGAACCGTCGATCTTGATGACTTGCGCCTGGGCGGACTGGGCGCCAATCAGGGCGACACCGGCAACCGCGAGGGTGGAGACGAGCTTGGAATTCAGCATGGGATAACTCCTGCACAGGGTTAAATTGACAACGATGAGCAGGTTACCCGTCGATTGTTACAGCCAGATGACGGGCTGTAACAATCGGAAAAATATTACTTTTGTCCTACTTTGATGGACGCCCTGTCTTGATCCGTTCGACGCGCCCCATCACAGCTTTGAGCTCGGCATCGTTCAATGCGGCCAGCAATGCGATGCCGCCGCGCAACAGTTCGCTTTTCTTGACGTCACTACCAAGCCCGCTCAGGCGCTTCTTGAGCACGCCAATCTGGGCGTACTCATTGTCCGGCATGGCGTAGCTGTCACGCACCAGCTTTACTTTTTTGGCCTTGGCGGGCTTGGCCGCCTTGGTCAATTCCTGCTTCATGACCTTGGGCTGATCGTATTTGATCGCCTGCGCCTTGACCAAGGCTTCAGCCAGCACCTTCTGATGCTTGGCGACAGTGACCTCAACCTCGGTCGGCTTGCGCACCGCCTTGGCCTTGCTGGCAGCCGGCGAGACCGCCGCAGGCTTCTCGGCAACAACCGGCGCCGGCTTTGCCGCAGCTACTTTGGCAGCTGGCGCCACAATGGGCTCGGCAACAACTTCAGCAGGCTTCACCTCGGCCTTCGGCGCCGTACGCGGCACCAGCTTTTTCGGTGGCTTCGGCGTGGCAACTGGCTTGGCAGCCGGGATTTTTTTGGCTTTTTCGCTCATGGAACTCTCCCTAAAAAACAGTATGGGTAGTTTAGACACTATGAAAGCACGCCAAGGTTAAACTTTTGTGACCGTTTTGCAGCCCGTGATAGACCAAGCCGGCAGGTTAAAATGCGGGAAAGCCACCTCAGGAGCACAGCATGACCCAGGACGAACTCAAACTGGCCGTCGCCCAGGCCGCCGCCGACTACGTCGCGCAGAAGGCACCTGCCGGCAGCATCATCGGCGTGGGCACAGGCTCGACAGCCAACTTCTTCATCGATGCGCTGGCACCGCTCAAGGACAAGTACAAGGGCGCCGTGGCCAGTTCGGAAGCCACGCGCAAGCGTCTGGAAAGCCATGGGATTACGGTATTCGACCTCAACGACGTGACCGACATACCGGTTTACGTTGATGGCGCTGACGAAATCGATGCCGGCCTCAACATGATCAAGGGCGGCGGCGGTGCGCTGACGCGCGAGAAAATCGTCGCTGCCGTGGCCCGCGAATTTGTCTGCATCTGCGACGGATCAAAGCTCGTCGACGTGATGGGCAAGTTTCCGCTGCCGGTCGAAGTCATCCCCATGTCGTGCGCCCATGTTGCCCGCGAACTGGCCAAGCTCGGTGGCACCCCGGTCTTGCGTGAAGGCTTCGTGACCGACAACGGCAACCTGATTCTCGACGTCAAAGGCCTGGCCATCACCGACCCGAAGGGCCTCGAAGCGCAGATCAACCAGATCACCGGGGTCGTTACCAACGGCCTGTTCGCCGTTCGCCCGGCCAACCTGCTGCTGCTCGGCACCACAGAGGGTGTCAAGACGATTTCCTGATCGGCTCGCTGATTCATTTCTTTGTAACACCAAGGCGCTAGGCTTCCGACGGTCAAACACCGTCGGGAGCCCGCATGTTTTTGTCTTCGCATGAAATCGCCCGGAGTCGCGAACACGCACTGAACAATCTGCTTGAGCTGTCGGCTGCCTGTATTGATGCCAGCCAACGCTTTTCCGAGCTGATTTCCACCAACACGCGCAATGCCGTCCGTCAGGGCAGTCAGCACTTCGCGCAAGTGGGCCACGGCCAACTGGAAGCAATGATTCAGCTTCCGGCTACCGCTTGGCTGGAAAGCGCCGCCCGCGCCAGTCGGCTGCTGGACGGTACACTGGAAATCGTGGGCGAGGCGCACAAAGCCATGATTCGCAACACGGAATCCCAAGTGTGCGTGATGGAGGAAATGGCTTTGGCGACGATCAACCGGGCCAACAAGACAAGCCCATGGGAAGCCGAGTTTTTCCTTCTGGCAATGAAGGCCTCCCTGCAAAATGCCGAGCAAGCCTTGCACGAGATCAGCGGTGCGGCTACTGAAACGACGATCCCGGCTGAAAACGAGGCGCAGCCGACGACCGAAGTAATTACACCCGGCAAGGCGGCACCGCGCAAACGCGCTACCGCCAACCAGAAAACGGGCTGATCACCCTTCCGCCTTTCCCAATAAAAAAGTGGTCTCTCCATTTTGCCCGGCACTGCCGGGCTTTTTTATGCTGGCGTCAAATCCGGATTGACCTTCGACATGACCTTCGTCCAAACTCCGTAACAGGCTTCTGGGAAAAGATATTCCGCGCATGCCGAGAAGCAACTGGCATACCGGCGTGGATTCCGGCTTCCGTCGCCAGAGCCTTGGCCGACTGACCATGGGCGCACTTGGCAATTTCGATTTTGGGCCTTTTTTCGGGTTGACCGCAGCATGCACTTGAGAACCGGCAAGACCCGCAGATTGAACCTCGCCCTGCAGGGTGGCGGCGCCCACGGGGCTTTTACTTGGGGCGTTCTTGACGCACTGCTTGAAGATTCGAGCATCGACGTCGAGGGCGTCAGCGGGACCAGTGCCGGGGCAATGAACGCGTTGTGTCTGGCCCATGGGCTGATGACCGGCGGCCGCGACGGCGCCCGGGAAACGCTGGCCCGCTTCTGGACGAGCGTGGCGGCCAGCTCACCCTTTGCATCATCCGACGATTCCGGGGCCGGCTTAAGCCCGGCCTTGAAATTGATGCTGCAATGGACTCATCACCTGAGCCCTGAGCAACTCAACCCCTTCGACCTCAACCCCTTGCGTGACATCCTCGGCGAGCAATTCGACTTCGTCCGCCTGCGCCGCGACGCCCCGATCAAGCTCTTCATCGCCGCTACCCACGCCAATTCAGGCAAGCTGCGCCTGTTCCGCAACCATGAATTATCAGTCGACACCCTGCTTGCCTCGGCCTGCCTGCCGACCATACACCGGAGCATCGTCATTGATGGCGAGCCCTATTGGGACGGTGGTTACAGTGCCAACCCGGCGGTCTTTCCCCTAGCCTACCAATGTACCTCGCCGGACATTCTGCTCATCCTGCTCACCCCCCTGCGTTACGCCGAAACGCCGGCTTCGGCCGAGGACATCCGGCAGCGTCTGCTCGAACTGTCGTTCAACGCCACCTTCCTGCGTGAAATGCGGATGTTTGCCCACCTGCGCGAGGAAGCCAGCACCTCAGTGCTGCCGGCATGGGTACTTAATCGCCTGCCGGTCGGCCAACTGGAGCGACGCATCGCGCAGTTGCGCTTCCATGCCATCACGGCCGATGCCCTGCTCGGCGAACTCCCGCCCGGCAGCAAGCTGGCCGTCAGCCTGCCCTTTTTCGAGCGATTGCGTGACAGCGGGCGTGTGCATTGCCTCGCCTGGCTGGAAGCACATCGAGACAGCATCGGCGAACGCGCGACGCTCGACCTGGATCGGCTTTTCTACTGAGACCGGACGGTAGCCTGGCAGTCGCCCTCAACCCGCTTCGATGTATTTAGCGCATGGGCGTTGCTGGCGCTTCAGCGCCGCCTACCCGGTGGCGTTCGACAAACAGGTTACCGCCCAAGGGTTCACTCGCCGGATAGAAAGGCCCCTCAGCCATGATCTGCCCCAACTCGCAGCTTCTTGATCGATCATGACAATGACTCTTCCTTCCATGGAAACCCGGCTGGCCGAATGTAACCCGCGTGTTGAATAACTGTGAGATACGTGGCGAATCAAGGAATCAAAAACCGTCATCTTCCCGAAACATGGAGGAGACATGCTGCCCTCATCTTCGACACCCCGAGGCTGTCATGACTGAAACCGCTTTTTGCTATTGCTGCCGCGTCCATCACAACAAGACCCAGATGCGACTATTCCCGACCCGCCAGGGCTATCGCTGGCGTTGCCTGCGCAGCATCGAGGCGGCCGCGAGCAGTCGCCAGGAACGCGACGCCTTCGGCCAGAAACAATCAGAGATCAACCGCGAAACCGCCCTCCGCGCCGCCGAGTCAGGCCTGCTTTTGCGTCAGGCTCAGCCATTCTCCCTCTAACCGAATGATGGGAAAGATTCGCATCGATATGCTGGACACCAGCAGCCCAGCCCTCATCGAAGCGAGCGTGACGCTGATTTTCAACGCCTTCGCAGACCCTGAGCGCTACAGCGCCGAGCGCGTGACGCGAGAGCTGTGCGGTGAGGATCCGGTGTTCTACCGGCGCTTCTTCGTCGCCATGGATGCCGGCGAGATCATTGCAGTCGGCGGTGTCAAGGCTGCCGACTGGGCATCCAACACCCATATCCTCTACCTCTCGGCGGTGACACCGGAACGCCGCGGCAAGGGTATCGGCCGGGCACTGATCAAGGCACGCATCGATTGGCTGGAAGAAAAATTCAAATCCGGGCGCATCCTCGTATCAGCCTCCAAGACCAAACGCTTTCGCGATCTGGGCTTTTCCGAGGTGCGCAACAGCGCCATCCAAGGCAAGCACTTGCTCATCCGGAACTTCTAGGAGTTTCGTTTTTAGCCATTTTTCGCTGTTGACCGCAGCAGTCACCAGGCCGCAACCGAGATACAAAAAAAACGTCATGCGCCTGAAATATTGGCTGGCGATAGTTGCGATGCAGGCCAAGCCGAATACCGGCTGATCAAGGAGAACCCATGAACAAGCAGAACCATAGCGACATCGCTGCCTTTCCCGAGCTGTTCGACGGACTGGAGCAATTCATCGAAGAACAGGCCAGCGGCCTCAAGCGCACCAGCGCCATATTGGCCGTTACTGCCATGGGTGGCGGCATGCTGATTTTGTTCGCGCTCAGCAAGATCGCCTGAAAAACAAAAATCCCGCCGCAGCGGGATATTTCGTGACCTTCCGGTAGCTCAGGCGGCCGGCGGTACGTAACCCTGAATCTTGTCGGCGCCATCGCCGAAGAAGTGCTTTTCAAGCTGCTCTGCCAGGTATTTGCGATGCTTGGCATCGACCAGGTTCAGACGATTCTCGTTGATGAGCATGGTCTGCATCTTGATCCACTGTTGCCAGGCTTCCTTCGAAACATTTTCAAAAACCTTCTGGCCCAGCGCACCCGGGTAGGGCGGCACATCAAGGCCTTCGGCCTCGCGGCCAAGTTTGATGCAATTGACAGTACGTGCCATGTGAAACTCCGTGGGGATTGATGCTGGCAATTATAAGGTCTTGAACAGCACCTTGGAACGCCGCTGATAGTTGTACATGTCGCGCTTGTTGGCCGGCAGGTCATCGACCGTCCCGAGCTTGAAGCCGCGCTCGACAAACCAGTGCTCGGTGCGTGTGGTCAGCACGAACAGGCGCTTGATGCCGGATTTGCGGGCGCGCTGTTCGATACGCAACATCAATTGCTCGCCGTAGCCCCACTCGCGATGTTCGTGGCTGACTGCCAGACAAGCCAGTTCTGCCTCCTGATCCGAATGCGTATAGAGCGCAGCGCAACCAACGATGATGCCGTCGTGCAACATGATCGAGAAATGATCAATTTCGCGCTCGAGCAGTTCGCGCGGCCGATGGACAAGGATGCCTTCCTGCTCCATCGGTTCGATCAGCGCGATGAGCGCCGCAATGTCATCCGGCTTGGCTTCGCGGATATTTTCCAGCGACTCGCGGGTGACGACGGTACCGACGCCGTCGTGCGTGAATAACTCGCGCAGCAAGGCGCCATCCTGTTCGAAGCCGATCAGGTGCACCCGGCCAACCCCCGTCCGACTGGCCCGCACCGCACAGGGCAGATAGCGCTTGATGTCGGCCGACAGCCAGTCGGCATCGCGCAGCAGTTGCGAGGCTTCATCTGCCGTCATGGCGTCGAGTAACTGGCCGTCCTTGTCGGTAACGCCGGTGCTGTCCGTCAGATAGACCAGCTTGTCGGCCCGAATCGCCGTCGCCACCGCTTCGGCCGCTTCTTCCATCTGCAGATTGAAAATCTCGCCAGTCGGCGACGGGCCTTCGCAGTTGAGCAGCACGATGTTGCCAAGGCCGAGCTGTGCGTTAATGCCTTCGCTATCGACCTTGCGCACCTTGCCGGCGTACTGCATGTCGATACCGTCGAGCACGCCGATCGGCTGACCGGTAATGAAGTTGCCGCCAATCACGCGAATGCGGCTGTTGGCCATCGGCGTGTTCGGCAAGCCCTGCGACAGCATGGCCTCGATTTCGAGGTAGACGCTGCCCACAGCATCGAGAACGCAGTCCAGTGCCTCAGCGTCGGTCACGCGATAGCCGCGGTGATAGACCGAATCCAGATTCTTCTCGCGCAGTTCTTCCTCGATCTGCGGTCGCGCGCCATGCACCAGCACCAGCCGGATACCCAGACTGACCAGCAGATTGACGTCGTAAGCCAGCGTCTTGGCGAACTCGCTGGCCACCGCCTTGCCACCGAAGGCAATGACAAAGGTCTTGCCGCGAAAGGCGTTGATGTAGGGCGTGACCGCCCGGAACCAGGAAACGAAATGCTCGTCGTAAGGGGTATCGCTCATTTTTCCGAATATTTTCCGTTGTCGTCTTTCAGCGCTGCTTCGATGCGCTCGCACAGGGTTTTCAATACTTTAACCCGGGCAAAATTCTTGTCGTTGGCTTCAACCAACGTCCAGGGCGCCAGCCCGGTCGACGTGCGGTCGACCGTGTCGCAAACGGCGGAAACGTAGTCGTCCCACTTCTCGCGGTTACGCCAGTCCTCGTCGGTGATCTTGAAACGCTTGAACTCGGTGTCCTGGCGCTCCTTGAAGCGGCGCAACTGCTCGTCGGCGCTAATCTGCAACCAGAACTTGACGACGATGGCACCAGCATCGACCAGTTGGTGTTCGAAGTCGTTGATCTCGGCATATGCACGGAGCCAGTCAGCCTCGGTGCAAAAACCCTCGACGCGCTCGACCAGCACGCGGCCATACCACGAGCGATCGAATATCGCCGCCCGCCCGGTGCGCGGCAGGTGCCGCCAGAAACGCCACAAATAAGGCTGCGCCCGCTCTTCCTCACTTGGCGCCGCAATCGGCACGATCTGGTACTGGCGCGCGTCCAGCGCTGCGCCAATGCGCCGAATAGTGCCACCCTTGCCAGCCGCATCCGAACCTTCAAACACCAGCACCAGCGAACGCTTGCCGACGAAACGCGGGTCGCGCGCCAGTTCGGAAAGGCGCGACTGATACTTGGCCAGCTGGCTTTCGTAAGCCTTCTTGGCCAGCTTTTGCGTCAGATTCAGCTCACTGAGTACGTTTTTCTGGTCAATCGCTTGGACGATCGGCGGCGCCACCGGAACCTGCTGGCGGCCACTCTGCTGCAATCGACGCTTCATCGCCTCGAGCACGATGCGGCCGACCGTCAGCGAACGGTACTCGTCATCGGTGCCCTCGACGATGATCCACGGCGCATGCGCGGTATTGCTCACGCGCAGGACATGGCCGGCCACTTCCTGCAACTTGTTGTAAGTCTTCAGGCGATCGTAGCTTTCCTTGGTAACACGCCAGGCCGTGTTCGGGTTTTTCTCGAGCGCCTTGAGCCGCGTCTTCTGGCCATCCTTGGAAAGATGGAACCAGAACTTGAGGACCAGAGCGCCTTCGTTGACCAGCATGGCCTCGAAGCGATTAATGTCATCAAGGCGCTCATCGAGTTCCGAACGACGCATGTCGCCATTGATGCGGTCGGTAATCGGCTGCGAATACCACGAACCGGCAAAGATGCCGACCTTGCCTTTTGGCGGCAAGGCACGCCAGTAGCGCCACATGCAGGGACGGGCGCGCTCTTCGTCGGAAGGCTCGGAGAAGGCCAGCGTCGAAATATGGCGTGGGTCCATCCACGAATACAGCAGGTTGATCGTTTCGCCCTTGCCGCTACCGTCGACCCCGCTGATCAGGATGACGACCGGAAATTCCTTTTTTTCCAGCATGTCGTACTGCGCATCAAGCAAGGCAGCGCGCAACAGCGGCACTTCTTTCTTGAAGGTTTCCTTGTCGATCTTGTGGCCAAGTTCTGCTGACTCGAACATTCCTTACTCCCCCCTGAAGTCACCCCAAAGTACCTGCATCGCAGCCAAGGCTGCCAGGCCCGCCGTTTCTGTCCGCAGTATGCGCGGCCCCATGCGTACCGCCTGAAAACCAGCCGACTCCGCCGCGATCATCTCCTGCGGATCAAGCCCCCCTTCGGCCCCGATCAGCAGTTGTACCTCACCGACTGGCCTTATCGACGCCAGCGTCTGCTCGGCCTCCGGCGCCAGCATCAGGCGCATGACGCCGTTAGCCGGCCTGGCCAGCCAGTTTTCCAGCTTTTCCAACGGCGCCACCAATGGCACCTGGTTACGGCCGCACTGCTCGCAGGCCGAGGCAACAACCCCTTGCCAGTGTGCCACCCGCTTACCGGCTCGCTCACCGGCCAAACGCAGGACACTGCGCCGGCTCTCGACCGGTACGATGTCGCGAACACCCAGCTCAACGGCCTTCTGGATGGTGAAATCCATCTTGTCACCGGCCTGCAGGGCCTGCACCAGCGTGATCGCCAGCGGCGACTCGCACTCGACATCCTCCCAGGCGCCCAGCACTGCCATGACCCGGTCGCGCTCGATGCGCTCGATATGCGCCGGATACTGGCCGCCACGCCCATCAAAAAGGATCATCGGCGCCCCGGGCGGCAGGCGCAGTACCCGCACCGCATGGCGTGCCACAGGTTCGGGAAGTTCAACGTGGGCCCCCGACGACAGGGCTTCTCGGCAGTAAAAACGGGGTAAATTCATCAGTGCTATTATGGGCGAAATGCGTTTTGGAGTGGAAAAACATGGTCGCCTTGAGCCCACCCGTCTGCGACTTTGGTCGGCCGGCTGTCGATTTCGAACTTCCTGGCGTCGATGGCCAGCGCCACACACTCGCCAGTTGCCGCGGTCCGAACGGGCTGCTCGTGATGTTCATCTGCAATCACTGCCCCTACGTCAAGGCGATCATCGACCGCCTGGTCCGCGACTGCCGCGACCTTGCCCAGCATGGCATTGGCTGCGTGGCCATCATGAGCAACGATGTCACGGTCTACCCGGAAGATTCGCCCGAATTGATGGCGCGCTGGGCAGCGGAACTAGCGTTTCCTTTTCCGTATCTTTACGACCAAACCCAAGCCGTTGCGAGGGCATACGGCGCTGTCTGCACACCAGATTTCTTCGGTTACAACGCGAAGCTTGAACTGCAGTACCGCGGTCGCCTCGACGCCTCCGGGCGCGCCCCGGGAAATCCCGATGCTCGTCGCGAACTGTTTGAAGCGATGTGGAAAATTGCAGCTGATGGCCAAGGCCCCAGCGAACAGGTCGCATCTATCGGCTGCTCCATCAAATGGCAGATACAACAACAATCTGACAGAAGTACATAATTTGCTTATAGAAATAGCGATCTCATGAGGGCTAGGCTATGATTCGTCATCGTGCTTTTGCTGGCTAACCGCGTTGAATTTACCCGCCCCTACCTCAGAACCTTCAGTTGAAGCACAACGTCGGCTGGCGTACATGCAGGCTGTCGTATCCGGCATGCCGCAAGGAATCTGCGTATTCGACGAACAGCTGCGTCTTCGTGTGTGGAACGCGGGGTATCTAAACGCACTAGACCTGCCACCCGAAGCCATTTCCGAAGGCATTCACATTTCTGCCGTGATCCGCATCAGGGCTGCTCGCGGCGACTTCGGGAGCGGCGACACTGAAGAACAGGTCGAGCACATTACGACACGGATCGGCAATTTTGAAGCCTGCCGTCACGAAGAGACTCTTTCAAACGGACGCTCTTATCTGATCCAGAATGAGCCGCTGTTCATCGACCATGAGCAAGCCGGCTTCATCACAACCTACACAGACACGTCTGAACAGCGTGCCAGCGCCGAACGCGAACAACTGGCGCAAAAAGTGTACACCAACACACCCGCCGGCATCATTTTCACGGACGAGGTCCATCGTATCCTGTCGATAAATCCGGCCACCACGCAGATGACCGGCTATGAAACCTTCGAACTGGTCGGGCAGACCGTTTTCGGGCTGATCGAATTCGGAAAGGAACAGGGGCAGGCGCATTTCGAATCCGAGCTTGCCCTGCGAGCGTCCTGGCAAGGCGAGCTGGAAATCACCAAAAAAAGCGGTGACGGTTTTCCGGCAGGATTGCGTGTCAACCGCGTCGATGACCCGCAAAGCGGTTTGCCTGCTCACTACGTCTGGATCCTTGCCGACATCACGGAACGCAAGCAGACCGAGGAACGCATGCGTCACATCGCACAACACGATGCGCTGACCGGTCTGCCCAACCGCATGGCCCTGCTCATGCGGCTTGCACAGCTACTGCCCGAAGCCCGGCGGCACGGCTGGAAGATCGCCATGATGTTTCTCGATCTCGACCGCTTCAAGATCATCAATGACACCCTTGGTCATCAGATTGGCGATGAGTTGTTGCGCGAAGTGGCTTGCCGACTATCTGCCGTCGTCCGCGAGACGGATTTTGTCTCCCGTCTTGGCGGCGATGAATTCATCATCATCCTGCCCGGCATATCCTCAGCAGCCGACGCCGCGGCTGTGGCAAGCAAGGCCATCGCTGCCTTGTCTACGGCCATCGAGGCAAACGGGCACGAACTGCATACCAGTCCGTCAATCGGTATCAGCCTCTTTCCGGACGATGGACCGGATGGCGACACTGTCCTGAAAAACGCCGATACGGCGATGTACCACGCCAAGGCTGCGGGGCGAAATAACTTCCAGTTTTTCGCCGCCGAAATGAACCAGATCACCTCGGAACGTCTGAGCATTGAGCACAAATTGCGTCATGCCATCACCCGCAACGAGCTGGCGCTGTGTTTCCAGCCACAGTTCCTGGCCGGTGATGGCTCACCAACCGGAGTCGAAGCCCTCCTCCGCTGGCACCATCCGATCGATGGCATGATCCCCCCAGACCGTTTCATCCCGGTCGCTGAAGAAACCGGCATAATCGTTGAGATTGGCGACTGGGTGCTCGCCACTGCCTGTCGCGAAATGAAGCGATGGATCGATGCAGGCTTGAAACCATTGCGCATCGCCGTCAACGTTTCAGCCCGCCAGTTACGCCGTCGCGATTTCTGCGAAACTGTCGCCAACGTGCTGACCGTTTCGGGGCTACCGGCCGAATTGCTCGAACTCGAAATCACGGAGAGTTCAGTGATGGAGAACCCGCAGGAGGCCATCCTGATTCTCCAGCGCCTTGGCAGCATGGGGGTCACGCTGGCCATTGACGATTTCGGCACGGGCTACTCCTCGCTCGCCTACCTGAAACTATTTCCGATCGACCACCTTAAAATTGACCGTTCTTTTGTGGCCGATATCGAATTCGACCTCAACGATCGGGCAATCGCTTTTGGCACCATCGCTCTGGCTCATTCGCTCGGTCTCAAGGTCATTGCCGAAGGCGTCGAAACCGGCGACCAACTCGAACTGCTGCGCACCAACGGCTGCGACGAGGTTCAAGGCTACCTGTTCAGCAAGCCGCTCACCGGTTCTGCTGCATTTACCTTCCTGCACGCAAAGCAATGCTCTCAGCAAGCAGCGGGTGGCGTGGCGGAGTAAAATCGCGCTTTTGTCATTGAAGCAGGGGTTCTCATGGCACAGCGCACGCTGGCACGCTATCTCACCGAAGAGCAACGCAACAAGGGCGTCATCACCGGCGACCTCAAGTTCCTGATCGAAATCGTCTCGCGCGCCTGCCACGCTATTTCCGTTGCCATCGGCAAGGGCGGGCTGGGTGGCGTACTCGGAGAAGCAGGTAGCGACAACGTGCAGGGGGAAGCCCAGAAAAAACTCGATGTGTTATCCAACGACATCCTGCTCGATGCCAATGAATGGGGCGGACACCTTGCCGCCATGGCTTCCGAGGAAATGGACCTTCCTCACCTCGTTCCCAACCGTTATCCGCAGGGCGAATACCTCCTGACCTTCGACCCACTCGACGGCTCGTCGAACATCGACGTCAATGTCTCGATCGGGACCATTTTCTCTGTCCTGAAATGCCCGGAAGGCGCCGACTTGTCGACTCCTGAGGCTGCCGAAGCTGCCTTCCTGCAGCCAGGAACCGCGCAGGTCGCCGCCGGCTACGCGGTGTATGGCCCAACCACGCTCCTCGTCCTCACTGTGGGCGACGGCGTCGTCGTCTTCACGCTCGACCGCGAACAAGGGCAATTCATCCTGAGCCAGGAAAACGTGCAGATTCCGGCTGACACCAGGGAATTCTCGATCAACATGGCCAACCAGCGCTTCTGGGAAGCGCCGGTTCAACGCTATGTCGCCGAAATGCAGAGCGGCAAGGAAGGCCCCCTCGGCAAGGACTACAACATGCGCTGGGTGGCCTCTATGGTGGCCGATGTGCACCGCATCATGACACGCGGCGGCATCTTCATGTATCCGGTGGACAGCAAGCTGAAGGCTCAGGGAGGCAAGCTGCGCCTGATGTACGAGGCCAACCCGATGGCCCTGCTGATCGAACAGGCTGGCGGCGCAGCAACGACTGGCCGGGAGCGCATTCTCGACATCCAGCCGGAGAAACTTCATCAACGCGTGCCGGTCATATTGGGATCAAAAAATGAAGTTGACCGCGTCACCGGTTACCACACCAACTGACCTGCAACATTTCCCCATTCGACACCGTCATAGGACTGCACGATGAAACAATTGAGCCTTGCATTACTCCTCGCCGCCGGCACGATCCTGGCCGGCTGCAAGAGCAACGAGTCCAAGCCAGCGGAAACGGCACCGCCACCTCAGGCCACCACTGCACCGGCACCAGCGCCGGTTGCAACAAAACCGGAATGCCCGCCGGAGCCTTCAGCCAAGAAAAAGGGCGCGAAGGAAGCCACCAAGACAAAAACTGCGAAGAAAGGCGAGGCGGCTCCGGTCGATTGCGAGCCAGCCAAGCCAAAGGCCGCAGCGACGACCAAAGCAGCCGAACCAGCCGCACCGCCGCCTCCGCCCGCCAAGGAGAGCCCCGCCACTGGCAAGGCCTGTAATCCATGCGTGGTCAAATCGAAGGACGGTACGTTTGATGGCGAGGTTTACGGCAGCATTCCGTCAGGCAGCAAGTGGTCAAAACTGCAGATCGGCATGCATCAATCCGAAGTCGAGCGCATTCTGGGTGTCACGTCGAACATTCGTGCCTACGTCACGGCCAAGGCGTGGATTCCTTTCTATTTTGGCGGCGACAGCCATCGCTACGAGGCAGTCTATTCCGGTCAGGGCAGTGTTGCCTACACCGGTGGCAGCTTCGGAGGCGGTCAGGGCATCCTGATGATGATCAACTTCGATCCGAAAATTCAGTAAGCATCGCCAAACGCATGGACGGCAGGTCGCCTCGACCTGCCGTTTTGCCATATTGCCCTACCCAAGAGAGGGCATTTCCCGGATAATTTAGGCTTTTCAGCAGGCTGGATTTCCGGATCATGAGCGTCAGCAATCTCCCCAAGTTTTCCCCACTGACCGGCGCCATCCGCGCCCTGGCCATGGACGCAGTCCAGCAGGCCAATTCCGGGCATCCGGGTGCGCCGATGGGCATGGCGGAAATTGCCGAAGTCCTCTGGCGTCGCCACCTGCGCCACAACCCGGCCAACCCGCACTGGCCCGACCGTGACCGCTTCGTCCTGTCGAATGGCCACGGCTCGATGCTGATCTATGCGTTGCTGCACCTGTCCGGCTACGATCTGTCCATCGACGACCTCAAGAATTTCCGTCAGCTCCATGCCAAGACCCCGGGACATCCGGAGTTCGGCTACACAGCCGGCGTCGAGACCACCACCGGCCCGCTCGGCCAGGGCATCACTAACGCCGTCGGCTTCGCGCTGGCCGAAAAGGTGCTGGCCGCCGAGTTCAACAAGCCCGGTCACGAGATCGTCAATCACCATACCTACACCTTCCTTGGCGACGGCTGCCTGATGGAAGGTGTCTCGCATGAAGCCTGCTCGCTGGCCGGTACGCTGGGCCTCGGCAAGCTGATTGCTTTCTGGGACGACAACGGCATTTCCATCGATGGCCACGTCGAAGGCTGGTTCACCGACGACACGCCGAAGCGCTTTGAAGCCTACGGCTGGCACGTCATTGCTGCGGTCGACGGACATAATGCCGACGAAATCGAGACAGCCCTGCTTGCCGCCAAGGCCGTCACCGACAAGCCGAGCCTGATCTGCTGCAAGACGACCATCGGCGCCGGTTCGCCCAACAAGCAAGGTTCGCACGACTGTCACGGTGCACCGCTTGGCAAGGACGAAATCGCCGCTGCCCGCGAATACATCGGCTGGAACCACCCGGCTTTCGAGATCCCCGATGACGTTTACGCCGCCTGGAATGGCAAGCCGCGCGGCGCCATCTTTGAAGAAAACTGGCGCAACCGTTTCAAGGCCTATCAGGCAGCCTTCCCAGCTGAAGCGGCCGAATTCGAGCGCCGCGTCATCAAGGGTGACCTGCCAGCCAACTGGGAAGACACCAAAGCTGCCTACATCGCAGCTTGTCGCGAGAAGGCCGAGAACATCGCCTCGCGCAAGGCTTCGCAAAATGCCATCGCCGCGCTGGTCCCCGCCGTGCCGGAGATTTTTGGCGGCTCGGCTGACCTGGCCGGCTCCAACCTGACCTTCGTCAAGGGCAGCAAGGGTGTCACCCGTACCGAGGGCGGCAATTACTGCTACTACGGTGTTCGCGAATTCGGCATGACAGCCATCGCCAACGGCATCGCGCTGCACGGTGGTCTGGTGCCCTACACCGCAACCTTCCTGGTGTTCTCCGATTACGCCCGTAACGGCATCCGCATGGCTGCGCTCATGAAGCAGCGCCAGATCATGGTGTACACCCATGACTCCATCGGCCTTGGCGAAGACGGTCCGACGCACCAGCCCGTCGAACACATCCCCAGCCTGCGCATCATTCCGAATCTGGATGTCTGGCGCCCTGCTGACGCAACCGAAACAGCCATCGCTTGGATTTCTGCGGTCGACCGAAAAAATGGCCCCAGTTTGTTAGCTTTATCACGCCAGAACTTGCCGACCGTGACGCAAAATGTCAGCGACATGGATATCGCAAAGGGAGGCTATGTTCTATCCGAAGCCGAGGGCGAAGCGCACATCACGCTGATCGCTAGCGGCTCCGAAATCAAACTGGCGCTTGACGCCAAGGCCGCGCTGGCCGGCGAAGGCATCACCGCTCGCGTCGTTTCGATGCCATGCACCAATGTTTTTGACCGCCAGAGCGACGAATACAAGGCAGCCGTCCTCGGCGGCTGCAAGAAACGCATCGCCATCGAGGCCGCTCACCCGGACTTCTGGCGCAAGTACGTCGGCCTGCACGGCGCCGTGATCGGCATCGACCGCTTCGGCGAGTCGGCACCGGCCGGCCAGCTGTTCGACATGTTCGGTTTCACCGTCGCCAACGTCGTCAAGACGGCCAAGGCGCTGTTGTCCTGATTTTTTAGAGAAGGAGTTAGATACATGGCTATCAAGGTTGCTATCAACGGTTTCGGTCGTATCGGTCGCTGCACGCTGCGCGCCATTTACGAGCAGGGTTTGCAGAACGAATTCGAGGTCGTCGCGATCAACGCCTCCGGCGATCTGGCGACCAACTCGCACCTGCTCAAATACGACACCACCCACGGCCGTTTCCGCACTAGCGTCGAAACCGAAGGTGAAAACTGCATCATCATCGACGGCAAGAAGATTGCCTTCTACTCGACCAAGGACCCGAAGGGTGTCAACTGGGCCAGCCATGGCGTCGACATCCTGCTCGAATGTACTGGCGCCTATACCACCAAGGCCAAGGCACAAACCCTGCTCGAGCAAGGCGCCAAGCGCGTTCTGATCTCGGCACCGGGTGGCGACGACGTCGACACCACCATCGTCATGGGTGTCAATGAAGGCGCCCTGAAGGCCGACATGACCGTCGTTTCCAACGCCTCCTGCACGACCAACTGCCTGGCCCCGGTCGCCAAGATCCTGTCCGACGCCGTCGGCATCAAGCAGGGCCTGATGACCACCATCCACGCCTACACCAACGACCAGGTCACCGTCGACGTCCGTCACAAGGACCTGCGCCGCGCCCGTGCCGCTGCCGCCAACATCATCCCGACCAAGACCGGTGCCGCCAAGGCTGTCGGCCTGGTGCTGCCGCAACTGGTTGGCAAGGTTGACGGTTTCGCCCTGCGCGTACCGACCATCAACGTCTCGCTG
>JAEUOG010000017.1 GCA_016790815.1 Dechloromonas sp. | reverse complement strand
TTACTCGATGATTTTGGCGACGACGCCGGCGCCGACGGTACGACCGCCTTCACGGATGGCGAAACGCAGACCTTCTTCCATGGCGATCGGGGCGATCAGCTTGATGGTCATGGCGATGTTGTCGCCAGGCATCACCATCTCGACGCCTTCCGGCAGATCGATGGAGCCGGTCACGTCGGTCGTGCGGAAGTAGAACTGAGGACGGTAACCATTGAAGAACGGGGTATGACGACCACCTTCATCCTTGGACAGGATGTACACTTCGGAGGTGAAGTGGGTGTGCGGCTTGACGGAACCCGGCTTGCAGAGAACCTGACCACGTTCGACGTCTTCACGCTTGGTACCACGCAGCAGGGCGCCAACGTTGTCGCCTGCCTGACCTTGGTCGAGCAGCTTGCGGAACATTTCAACACCGGTACAGGTGGTCTTGACGGTCGGGCGGATACCGACGATTTCGATTTCTTCGCCAACCTTGACAACACCACGCTCGATACGGCCGGTAACCACGGTGCCGCGGCCGGAGATGGAGAAGACGTCTTCAACCGGCATCAGGAACGGCTGATCGATGGCGCGCTCCGGGGTCGGGATGTAGGAGTCAAGCGCATCAGCCAGACGGAAGATGGAGGGTTCGCCGATTTCGGACTGGTCGCCTTCAAGGGCTTTCAGTGCGGAACCGTGAATGATCGGGGTGTCGTCACCCGGGAAGTCGTACTTGGATAGGAGCTCACGGAGTTCCATTTCAACGAGTTCGAGCAGTTCGGCGTCGTCAACCATGTCACACTTGTTCATGAAGACGAGAACGTACGGCACGCCAACCTGGCGAGCCAGGAGGATGTGCTCGCGGGTCTGCGGCATCGGGCCGTCAGCGGCGGAACAGACGAGAATGGCGCCGTCCATCTGGGCTGCACCGGTAATCATGTTCTTGACGTAGTCGGCGTGCCCCGGGCAGTCAACGTGGGCGTAGTGACGGTTGGCGGTTTCGTATTCAACGTGAGCGGTGTTGATCGTGATACCACGCGCCTTTTCTTCCGGCGCCGCGTCAATTTCGTCATACTTCTTGGCCGAACCACCAAACTTGGCGGACAGCACAGTCGTGATCGCCGCCGTCAGGGTCGTCTTGCCATGGTCAACGTGACCAATCGTGCCAACGTTTACGTGCGGTTTGGTACGCTCGAATTTTTCCTTAGCCATTCCAGTTCCTCAATAATCAAATAAATAAAAAATCCAGAATCCAAGCTAATCGGTGGTGCCCATGAGAAGAATCGAACTTCCGACCTCTCCCTTACCAAGGGAGTGCTCTACCACTGAGCTACATGGGCCTACCTTAAAACTCCAGCCGTACTGCGTCGTGGAGCGGGTGAAGGGAATCGAACCCTCGTCTTAAGCTTGGAAGGCTTCAGCTCTACCATTGAGCTACACCCGCTTACTACGCCCGCAACACAGGCTGCTACAGCATTTAATCTGGTGGAGGGGGAAGGATTCGAACCTTCGAAGGCAGAGCCGACAGATTTACAGTCTGTTCCCGTTGACCGCTTGGGTACCCCTCCGGAAGAACCCGAGATTATCCGGACACCCATTGCCCCTGTCAACACAAAAAACAGAAAAGCCGGCATGTAGCCGGCTTTTCCGCGCTCGGAAGAGAACTTACTTCTGAGCGAGAACCCAGGCAGCCAGCTTCTTTGCTTCGTCTTCGGTAACGTTGTTGGGCGGCATCGGAATCTGGCCCCAGGTACCCTTGCCTCCAGTCTTGATCTTGGTGGCCAGCATGGCCGGAGCCTTGGCATCGCCTTTGTACTTGGCAGCAACGTCCTTGTAAGCCGGGCCAACCAGCTTCTTGTCGACAGCGTGGCAGGACATGCAATTCTTGGCCTTGGCCAGAGCTTCGTCAGCCTGGGCCTGACCGGCCATCACGATACCAGCAGCAGCCATCACGGCAACATAAACAGCTTTCATTCTCTCGCTCCGTTATTCAGGTTGGTGGATAAATCAGTCGTGGATGATAGAACCCTTTTCCATCCCGCGCAAACAGGATGCTCGGGGTGGCCGCCGCTCCTGCTCAGGTCTATTAACGCTGATGCCTGTGTGCGCGTTGACAGCAGAGATTTATATTGGTCGCGATGATGCAGCCAGCAGCGCGCCGGCCGCAATGAACAACCCACCGAAAAAGTGATTCTGGCCACGAATGGCCGCCGGATCATGCAACCAGCGACCGAGATGAACGGCAGCGAGCGCATAGCCAGACATGACGGCAAGGTCAGTCGCACAAAGTGTTGCAGCGATCAAAAGGTATTGCTGGAGCTGCGCCTGTGCGGGTTCGACGAACTGGGGCACCAGCGCAGCAATGAAAATGATCGCCTTCGGGTTGGTCAGATTGACCAGAACGCCTTGCAGGAACAATCCCTTGCTTCGGACACTCGGCAGATTGGCGTCTATGGGTATGGCCGGAGCCCGCCATTTCTGGACACCAAGCCATACGAGATAAGCCGCGCCCAAAATCTTGACCAGAATAAAGGCCGACTCGGACGCGGCGAGTACCGCGCCAAGACCTAAGGCAACGATCACCAAATGGATCAGGATGGCCGCCTGCAAGCCGAGTATGGCCGTCAGCGCCGCCCAATAGCCGTGGCGCACGCCGGTACTCATGCTGATCACGGCGCCCGGCCCGGGTGTGACGGCGATCAGGATCGATGCCGCCAGAAACCCGAGCCAGACAGCCAGGGTCACTTGCGGCGCTGAATCTGAGTGACGTCCCGCACGGCGCCCTTGTCGGCCGAGGTGGCCATCAGGGCATAGGCTTGCAACGCGGCGGACACGGTGCGTTCGCGCCCAACCGGCCGCCATGCTGCTTCGCCCTTGGCGTCCATGGCGATACGACGGGCAGCCAGTGCGTCGTCAGATATGGCCAGGTGGATGCGGCGATTCGGGATGTCGATTTCGATGGTGTCGCCCTCTTCGACCAGACCTATGGCCCCGCCGTCAGCCGCTTCGGGCGAAGCATGGCCAATGGAAAGACCGGAGGTGCCGCCGGAGAAGCGGCCATCGGTGAGCAGTGCGCAAGCTTTGCCGAGGCCCATCGATTTCAGATAGGAGGTCGGATAGAGCATTTCCTGCATGCCGGGGCCACCCTTGGGGCCTTCGTAGCGGATGACGACGACGTCGCCGGCCACGATTTTTTCGCCCAAAATGGCGTCGACCGCGGCATCCTGGCTTTCAAAGACGCGAGCTTTCCCCGAGAACTTCCAGATTGACTCATCGACGCCGGCCGTCTTGACGATACAGCCGTCAATCGCAATGTTGCCGTAGAGCACCGCCAGGCCGCCTTCCTGCGAGAAAGCGTTGGCCTTGTTGCGGATGCAGCCGTTGGTGCGATCCAGATCGAGTTCGTTGAAGCGGCGATCCTGCGAAAAGGCAACCTGCGTTGGCACGCCGCCGGGGGAGGCCTTGAAGAATTCGTGCACCTTGACATCGTGTTCGCGCACGATGTCCCAGCGGTCGATTGCTTCACCCAGCGTTCTGGCGTGGACGTTGGGCACGTCACGCTGAATCAGGCCGGCGCGATCGAGTTCGCCGAGGATGCCCATGATGCCGCCGGCGCGATGGACGTCTTCGATGTGATATTTGTCGGTCATCGGCGCCACTTTGCACAGGCAAGGCACCGAGCGCGAAATACGGTCGATGTCGGCCATCGTGAAATCGACGCCGGCTTCCTGTGCCGTGGCCAGGATATGCAGCACGGTGTTGGTCGAGCCGCCCATGGCGACGTCGAGGGTCATTGCGTTTTCGAAGGCGGCCTTGGTGGCGATGGAACGCGGCAGCACCGAGGCGTCATCCTGCTCGTAATAGCGCTTGCACAGCTCCACGACCTGACGGCCGGCGCGCAGGAAAAGCTGCTTGCGGTCGGCATGCGTGGCGACAACAGTGCCGTTGCCCGGCAGGCTGAGGCCGAAGGCTTCGGTCAGGCAGTTCATCGAGTTGGCGGTGAACATGCCGGAGCAGGAACCACAGGTCGGGCAGGCAGAGCGCTCGATTTCGTCGAGATCAGCCTGGGAAACCGAGTGGTCGGCAGCCTTGACCATGGCATCGACGAGGTCGAGGTGCACCACGTTGCCCTGGATTTTGACTTTGCCGGCTTCCATCGGGCCGCCGGAGACGAAGATGACCGGGATGTTGAGGCGCATGGCGGCCATCAGCATGCCCGGGGTGATCTTGTCGCAGTTCGAGATGCAGACCATGGCATCGGCGCAGTGGGCATTGACCATGTATTCGACCGAGTCGGCAATAAGGTCGCGACTGGGCAGCGAGTAGAGCATGCCGCTGTGGCCCATGGCGATGCCGTCGTCGATGGCGATGGTGTTGAATTCCTTGGCGACGCCGCCGGCCGACTCGATTTCGCGCGCCACCAACTGGCCCATGTCCTTGAGATGCACATGGCCCGGGACGAACTGGGTGAAGCTGTTGACCACGGCAATGATCGGCTTGCCAAAGTCGCCATCCTTCATGCCGGTAGCGCGCCACAGGGAGCGGGCACCGGCCATGTTGCGGCCGTGGGTGGAGGTGCGGGAACGGTAATGGGGCATGGAAATCTCCGTCTGAAACTGGCGCCGACGTCTTGTCATGGCGCGCGAACTATAATCGGCTAATTCTAGCCCACTCTGAACCTTCGATGCTTCTTCACCCGCAGTTCGACCCCATCGCCTTCTCGATCGGCCCGCTTTCGGTGCGCTGGTACGGTTTGATGTATCTGGCGGCCTTCGTTCAGTTTATTTTGCTCGGCCGCTATCGGATCAAAAGCCGTCCCTCAATCCTGACCGTCGAGCAACTCGATGACCTTCTTTTTTACGGCATGCTTGGCGTGATCGTCGGCGGGCGGCTCGGGCAGGTTTTTTTCTACGACCCGGCTTATTACCTGAGCAATCCACTTGAAATTGCCGCCGTCTGGAAGGGGGGCATGAGCTTCCACGGCGGCTTTCTCGGCGTTTTGGCAGCGATGGGCCTGTGGGCGAACAAGCAAAAGCTCAACTGGTGGGACATCATGGACTTCGTCGCGCCGCTCGTCCCGCTCGGCCTGGCGGCTGGCCGTCTCGGCAATTTCATCAACGGTGAGCTGTGGGGCCGCGTCACCGACGCCAGCCTGCCGTGGGCGATGATTTTCCCGCAATCCGGCGACATGCAGCCACGCCACCCCTCGCAGCTCTATCACATCGGCCTCGAAGGCCTCGCGCTCTTTGTGATTTTGTGGCTTTTTTCCAGTCGACCGCAGCCACGCAGCGCCGTCTCCGGCGTTTTCCTGATCGGCTACGGCTGCTTCCGCTTCATCACCGAATTTTTCCGCGAGCCGGATGCCGGCATTTTCGGCCAGTCCTACACGATCAGCATGGGCCAGTGGCTGTCGCTGCCGATGGTACTGATTGGCGTTGGATTACTGGTGGTGGCATACCGCAAGAAATCTCTATAATTATGGATTACGTTATCCACCACACGACAGGAATCGACTCATGACACGTCCGTTCAAGGTACTCGGCATCCAGCAAATCGCTATCGGCGGCCCCTCCAAGGAAAAGCTGCGCACGCTGTGGGTCGAGAAATTCGGCCTGGAGATCACCAGCACCTTCGTTTCCGAGCGTGAAAACGTCGACGAAGACATCTGCGCCATGGGCACCGGCCCCTTCAAGGTCGAAGTCGACCTGATGCAACCGCTCGATCCGGAGAAAAAGCCGGCGGTGCACACCACGCCGCTCAACCACGTCGGTCTGTGGATCGACGACCTGCCGAAAGCAGTCGAATGGCTGTCAGCCAACGGTGTGCGTTTTGCCCCGGGCGGCATCCGCAAGGGAGCAGCGGGTTTCGACATCACCTTCCTGCACCCGAAGGGCAACGAGGAATTCCCGATTGGCGGCGAAGGTGTGCTGATCGAGCTTGTTCAGGCCCCGCCGGAAGTCGTTTCGGCCTTCGCCAAACTGGCCGCACAGTAAAGATTCATGGCTGACGTTCCCGAGGACGAACTCGAGGGAACCCGCGCAGCGCTCGCCCCCACGCTGGAGGCGACCGCAGCGATCCTGCCTTGGGTCACGAAGCCTCGAAAGGCGCGATTCGACCCAAAACTCAACGAACGCTGGATAGCAGCCGGCAATCGACTGGCCGCAGCCTGGTCCGAACGTCATGGCGCCGGAGCAGGTGATATCCGGCCGGCCATTTTTGGCCTCTACGCCATCGCTCTCGAAACCGCAGACCCCAACTGCCTGCGACTGGGCGAAGCGCTAGCCAGCGCCGCAGACCGTCTTGACGAGACCATCCTTCCGCCTCGCCTTATCGCCGCTGTGGCCGCTGCCATCGAATGCCTGAGCGAAGCGGAAGGCCTCGAGCACGTCGCCTTCCCTGAGCGGGCCAGCCACTTTGCCAAGCGCCTGGAATACAGCGCCTCCGTGTCTGCCGCCGACAAACGCTCACCGGTCCTCGACCGACTCTTCGTTGACGAAGCAAGCGAACAACTGCTGTTCATGAACGATGCGCTGGCATCCCTTCCTCCGGATGCCTACGTGTTGACGACCGAAGCACTGAAACTGGCCCAGCAGGCCGAGTTGCTCGAAATCTGGGGGATCATGCATACCGCCCGGGAACTTGCGGCCTGTGTCCGGAAAAACGGGGGCGACCTGGACAATAGCGCCGTAAGAAGCGACATTCAAACGCTACTGAAGGCGCTCAGTGCAGCGATTGCTGCGGTCAACAGCTAAATCGGGCCAAAATCAAACACGCTCAACTGCCGCAAACGGTCTTCAGCCGTTCACTTGCAGCCAGAGCCTGAAGCTTCGCCTCCTCCGCCTCATACTCGACAAAAGCAAGCGTCACGAGGTTAGCTACCGCTTGCGCAAACAAGGTGTGCGCCAAAGTCCACGGTTGCCGCGTACCGACCTGCTCGAGACAAAACACACCTTGCAACTCGCCACGAATGTGAATCGGCGTGGCGATGATCGCCGTGACACCATTTTTTGGCAGGTGATCGACGGCAAACTCCGCCGTCAAAGGATGAATATAGGCATCGTCAGCCGAAATGCTGCTACCGGCCTGCAAGGCACCGAAATAGAACGGATATCTCCCGGCATGCATACTGTGGCCATTGCTGTGGCGCTGCATCGACAACTCAAAAAGATCGAGGCAAAGGAGCTCTCGCTGCTGATTGTTGAACGCCCAGATGCTGACGCGCTCCACGCCGGACATCTGTGACGCCGACTCGGTCAGTATGCTCAACATCATGTCCAGCGACGCCTCCTTGAAGTAGGTGCCGCGCGACAGACAGGCTATGCCTTCCTGGAGTTCCAACGGAGAGGTCAGGTGCCTTCCGGCACCTATACTGACTACATTTTCCATAAAATTTTGATGGTTCATGCCCCAATCGGGGCAAATCTACATGTCTGAATTTTATGGATTAGTGCCTACCCCCACCGTGAAATCCGCCACACATGACAAAAGTAATACTCAGCGCAACTGATCTAAATCCGGACCCGGCATCGTCTTGAAAATGAAAGCAGCCTGCTGGACGTCGACAATCCACACCAGTCCGTCGCCATAATGCCCCGTCTGCGACACGTCGGTAATGCACCGGAAGATGACATCGGCGATCTCATCCGGTGCCACGATTTCGATGCGTACCTTGGGCGAGTAATCGGTCAATTCATCGATTATTTTGGCCCGCGCCGGCACATGGCGTGAGGGAGCGCTGCACCCCTCGACCTTGGTCACCGTCATGCCCGGAAAATCGGGCAGCGACACCAGCGCATCGCGCAATGCCGCCAGCTTGTTGGGTCGAATGACCGCCTTGATTTCTTTCATGCCTCTACCTCTTCTTCGTCAAACCAGCGGTAAATCGTGGGCAAAACCAGCAACGTCAGCAGGGTGCAGGTAATCAGGCCACCAATGACCACGATGGCTAGCGGGCGCTGCACCTCGGAACCTGGGCCGCTCGAGAACAGGAACGGAATCAGGCCGAGCATGGCCACCGTTGCAGTCATCATGACCGGCCGGAAACGCAACGTCGCGCCTTCGACCACCGCCTCGCGCACGCTTCGCCCATCGTCACGCAGGCCACGGATGTAGGACACCAGAACGACGCCGTTGAGCACCGCTATGCCCCACAGCGCGATGAACCCGACCGATGCCGGCACCGACAGGTACTCGCCGGATATGAACAACCCGATGATGCCGCCAATGGAAGCGAAAGGCAGTACGGTGATGATCAGTGTGGCAAAACGCAGCGAATTGAAGAGCAGGAAGAGCAGGAAGAAAATCGCCGCAATGGTGATCGGGATAATGATCGTCAAGTGCCCCAGCGCCCGTTCCATGTTCTGGAACTGACCGCCCCACTCCAGGTAGTAACCTTCCGGCAACTTGATCTGGGCTTCGACCTTTTGCTGCAACTCGGCGACAAAGCCGCCAAGGTCGCGGTCCTTGACGTTCACGCCGATCACGATGCGCCGCTTGCCCAGTTCGCGCGAAATCTGCGCCGGGCCGTCCTGCACACGGATCTTGGCGACATCGGTGAGACGCACCTGGGCGCCATTCGGCGAGGTAATCAGCACATTCGAAATCGCCTCGACATTATTGCGGAAGCGCTCCGGAAGGCGGACAACCCCCGGAAAACGTCGTTCGCCTTCGAAGATTTCCGTGACCACCTTGCCGCCAATAGCGGTCTCCAGCACATCGTTCACATCCGAAACATTGAGGCCGAGGCGGGCAATCGCCTGACGGTCAATTTCGATTGATAAATACTGTTGGCCACTAACTTTCTCGATCCGCAAGTCCTGCGCACCCTGCAAAGTCTGCGCAACCTTGCCAATCTGGCCGGCCAGTTTCTTCAGTTGATCGATATCGTCACCAAAGACCTTGACGGCGATGTCCGAACGGACACCGGTGACCATTTCATCGACCCGGTCCGAAATCGGCTGGGCCATGACCACTTGGACACCAGGCAAGACCTTCAGTTTTTCGCGCATGGCATCCTGAATGTCATCCTGAGTCCAGCCCGACGGCCACTGATCGCGCGGCAACAAACTAACGATAGGCGTCGACTCGTTTGGCCCCTGCGGGTCGGCCGGCGACTCGCCACGACCGACGCCTGATACCGCCGATTTGACACCGGGCACCTGCATGACCAGACGCATGGCTTCCATTTCCATCTTGATCGACTCTTCAAGCGAAATGTTGGGCACGCGATTGATGCCTGGCACAACCGACCCTTCCTTCATTTCAGGGATAAATGCGGTGCCCAGGAAAGGCAGCGTTGCTATGGTCAGGCCAAACGCCAGCACCGCAGCAATCACCGTTTTCTTCTCGTTGGCCAGCGTCCACTGCAGCATCTTGAGATAGCGCTGCTTCATGATGGCAATGATGCGTGTGTCATGATCGCCATCATGCGCAGGTGGCTTCAGCAGATAGGTCGACATGACCGGCGTCAGCGTCAGTGACAGGATCAGCGAAATGGCTAGGGCAATGGCGATGGTGTAGGCCAGCGGGGCGAACATCTTGCCTTCCATGCCTTGCAGGGTCATCAGCGGCAGGAAAACCAGAATAATGATGCCAACGCCGAAAATAACCGGTGTTGCCACTTCAACCACGGCATGCAGGATGACACGTAACTGGCTCTCGCCGGTTTTCGCCTTGCGACCCAGTTGCAGATAGGCGTTCTCGACGACCACCACCGAACCGTCGACCATCAGGCCAATGGCGATCGCCAGACCCCCGAGCGACATGAGGTTGGCAGAAATACCCAGCTTGTTCATTGCCACAAAGGTTAGCAGCGGCGTCAGCACCAGTGTCGCGACCACAATCAGTGAGGATCGCACATCGCCAAGGAAGAGGAATAGCACAACCACCACCAGCAACACGCCTTCCAGCAGCACCTTGGTAACGGTCCACAACGCTGCATCAACCAATTCCGAGCGGTCGTAATACGCGACGATTTTCAAACCATCCGGCAGCATGCCCTTGGCATTGATCTCGTCGACCCGTTCCTTGATCTTGCCTACTACCGCCTTGGCGTTACCGCCGGACAGCATCATGACGACGCCGCCGACCGCTTCCGTCGTGCCGTTCTTGATCACAGCGCCCTGACGAACTTCATGGCCAATCTGCACTTCGGCGACGTCGCGCACATAGACTGGCACGCCGTCCTTTTCCTTGAGCACGATGATGCGCAAATCTTCCAGATCCTTGACCAGACCCACGCCGCGAATCAGATATTGCTCGGCATACTGCGGCAACACGCCACCGCCAGCGTTGGCGTTGTTACGCCCGACCGCCTGATAGACATCGGCGATGCTCAGCCCGAAATGGCGCAATTTATCGGGATTGACCAGCACTTGATATTGCTTGGCGAAACCACCTTGGGAATTGATTTCGGCCACGCCGGGAATCGAGCGCAGCAATGGGCGCACCACCCAGTCCTGGGCGGTACGACGCTGCATCAGCTCTTCTTCGGTGAGCGCCCGATCACCATCATCTGGACGCTCCAGGGTGTATTGATAGACCTCGCCCAGGCCGGTCGAAACCGGCCCAAGTACCGGCGAGATTCCCGCCGGCAACCGCGTGCCAACCTCCAGCAGGCGCTCCATGACCAGCTGGCGGGCAAAATAGAGATCAGTCTTGTCATTGAACACCAGCGTGATCAGCGACAAGCCCGGCTTATTCAACGAACGCATCTCCTCCAGACCGGGCAAACCGGTCATCGCCACTTCCAGCGGCACGGTGGCAAAGCGCTCGACCTCCTCGGGAGAACGTCCCGGCGCTTCGGTGGCGATCTGGACCTGAATGTTGGTCACGTCAGGAAAGGCATCAACGGACAGTTTACGTGCCGCATCCAGGCCGAAGAAAAACAGTATGGCGGCAACAACCGCAACGACAAGGCGCTGCCCAAGCGCACCGCGGACCAGGGATTCGATCACGATCCCTCCATTTCCTTGCGGTTACGCTCATTGTTGAGGTGGAAGGCGCCATCGACAACAAGCTTTTCCTCCCCCTTCAACCCGGAAACCACCACCCGTTGCCCACCCTGCTCGGGCCCAAGTTTGACCTTGGTCAGACGGAAAGCGCCATCACCCATAGCAACAAAGACATGATCTTCATCGTTTTCGCGAACGACGGCACTGGCCGGCACAACCATTCGCTCAATTGCTCGAGCCTCGATCAGCATGGAAGCCAGCATGGCCGGCTTCAGGCGTCCATCAGAATTGTCCAGTTCGGTGCGGACCAGAACCGTACGTGTTTCCGGATTGATCGTCTGACCGACAAAGATCAGCTTGCCGACCAGTTTTTCGTTACCCAGCGCCGGCACTTCGATACTGACCGACTGCCCGACCCTGACCTGGCTGACCTGCTGTTCCGGCACCTGAGCCACGGCCCACAGACGCGCCAGATCGGCGACAACAAACAGAGAGTCTGCCGGTTGCACAACTTGCCCTTGCGCCAGCTTGCGTTCAACGACGACACCGTTCATGGTTGCAGCCACCGGCGTCACGGAATTGACTTCGCCCTGCTTTGCCAGACGATCAATGGCTGCCGGGCTGACGCCCAGCAGCTGCAGCTGATCGCTGGCCGCCCGCGTTTCCGCCTTCGAAATCTGGTATTCGCTCTCCCGGCGCTGCAATTCGGCCGCGCCGATCACATCAGCCTCGAACAAGGCCTTGGCACGCTCGGCATTGCGCCGATTCAGTTCGAGCTGGGCGCGCGCCTTGAGGTAGGCGAGTTGCTGGCTGGACAGTTCGCTGCTATTCAGCTTGGCGAGAATCTCGCCCTTTTTGACGCTCTGACCAAGCAAAGCGTCGACCTCGGTGACCCGACCGGTGACCGTCGCACCGATGCGGGCCAGGCGATGTTCGTCAAAATCGATACGTCCGCTGACGCGTAGGGTTTCGGCAACCGGCCGGGTGCTGATGTCATTCAGTTTGAGCTGAGCGAGCAGATCCTGTGACGGCAGGACGGTCAGAGGGTCGCGAACCTCTTGCTCAGCGGACTTGTTGCTCTCCTGATTGCAGCCGGCCAGTACAGCTACGGTCAACAGCAAAAATAGGGCCTTTTTCATTGTTCTTTTCCTCCGGGGATCGCCCTCAGTCGTTCGATTTCAACCCAAGCCGAAGCCAGTTCGTAGCGTGCCGCGATCAATTCGGCGCGCGCTGCGCGGAAAACGCGCCGCGCATCAAGCACGTCGAGAAAGCCTCGTTCACCAAAACGATAGGCAGCCTCAACCACCTTCACCGCCGCTTCGGCCTGCTTGAGAATGCCCGACTCCAGCGCGACGACCTGCGCCTGGGCGATTTCATATTGCTGGACGGCGATTTCAAGCTGTTGAGCCAGCGAAAACTCCTGCGCAGCCAACTCATGGCGAGCCCGCGAGAGCTGTGCCGAGGCTTCGCCAACCGGGCCGCTACGGCGATCCCAGAGCGGAATCGAGACAACGAGACCGAACTTGTTGGCACGCATGTCAGGGTCTTCATCCACGCCCGCTTTCAGTGCCACATTGGGCCAGCGCTGACGTCGTTCGAGATCAAGCTGATGCTGGGCACGCAGCATTTCGGCGCGTGCACGCGCCAAATCCGGGCTTGTTTCGGCCAATTGCTTACGCAAGCCCTCCAAGGGAGGAAGGGCCGGCACATCCCTTAACCGACCGCGCAGGGCAAAGTCCGCCGGCAAGCCGCCACCAACACTCTGGCGCAATTGCGAACGCGCCTGCTCGCCACGAAAACCCGCCGCCTGAGCTGTTTTCTGAACGTTCAACAACTCGGCGTCAGCCTTGATCAACTCAAAGCGCGGCGCCTCACCGGTCTCCACACGCAAGGCGATGCGCGAGCGCACCCCCTCCATGGCAGCCAGATCGTCACGCGTATTGCTCAATTCAACATCACGACGCAAGACCTCGAAATAGCGCAGTCGCAAGCGTGCCAGGGTATCGGCCTCAAAGGCCCGGACTGCGGCCGTCGTGGATTCAAGCCCGGCCTCTGCCGCACCAATCCGCGCCGCCCGTCGCCACGGCATATCGAGCGGCTGGGTCAACGTGACGCTGCGCGCGTCGCCTGTATTGCCCCCGACGCCACGACTACGGGAGGCCCCACCCAAATACTCGAGCTCGGGGTTGGGGAAGGCGCCGGCGCTATCGACTGCATAGCGCGCGGCAGATATCTGCTCCCGCGCCGCCATCACAGAACGGCTGGACGACAAGGCCATCGCCTCCAGCTGCGGCAGATCGAATTCGGGCTGCGCGACGGCCAGCGTCGCGCCCAAGCCCAAAACGAAACCCAGTATTTTTGTGCGTTGCATCATAAACTTAACTCAGCAAACCGCATGCCATAGGTTGGCTACGGTTAACGGCCTCCCAAGGCAGCAATGCGTTCTTCAAGCGGCGGATGGGTCGAGAACAACGCCATGAAACCACCCTTGCCGCCAGCAATGCCCGAGGCTGCCATATTCTGCGGCAACGGCTCGGTGTGCAGGTTGCCCAGGCGACGCAGCGCGTTCTGCATCGGCACCGGCGAACCCATCAGGCCAGCCGCACCCGAGTCGGCACGGAATTCGCGCTGACGCGAGAACCAGGCGACGATGATGCTGGCGAGCAGGCCGAAAACAACCTCACAAATCAGGCTGGTCACCATGTAGCCGATGCCGGGGCCGGTGTTTTCGCTGTCGCCGCGACGCAGGAAGCTATCGACGAGATAGCCGACGATACGCGACAGGAACACGACGAAGGTATTCACCACACCCTGGATCAGCGTCATCGTCACCATGTCGCCATTGGCGATGTGAGCGACTTCGTGGGCCAGAACAGCTTCGGCTTCATCACGTGTCATGCCCTGCAACAGGCCGGTCGACACGGCGACGAGCGAACTATTCTTGCTGGCGCCGGTGGCAAAGGCATTCGGTTCTCCGTCGTATATGGCGACTTCCGGCATCGGCAGGTTGGCGCGCTTGGCCAGTTTGGCCACGGTGTCCACCAGCCACATTTCGGTGGAAGAGTTGGGCGACTCGATGACCCGGGCGCCCGTACTCCACTTGGCCATGGTCTTCGACATGAGCAGCGAAATGAAGGCGCCGCCGAAGCCGATGACGGCCGCGAAGGCGAGCAGCATGCCAACATTCAGACCGTTTGCTGTCAGGTATTTGTTGACGCCAAGGACACTGGTTGCCACGCTGAGGACTAGCATGACCGCGAGGTTGGTGGCAAGGAAAAGGACAATTCGTTTCATGGAGAACTCCTAGAAAGAGAAACAGGCCGATGGTATTGCATTGCATCAAACCAAAAAATCGCAGCAAAATTGATAAACTCTTCGTTTTTTTCTGCAGAACTTATGACGCCCCTCAATTTTAAACACCTGCATTACTTCTGGGTTGTCGCCCAGGAAGGCAGCATCACCCGGGCGGCGGAACGCCTGGGTGTGGCCGTCCAGACCATCAGCGGCCAGCTTTCGCTTCTCGAACGCCAACTTGGCAAGGCCTTGTTCAACAGCCAGGGGCGGGGCCTCGTGCTGAGCGATGCGGGCCGGATTGCCCAAGGCTACGCCGACCAGATTTTCCAGCTCGGCGAGGCACTGACCGACGCCGTCACGAACGCCGGGAGCGAATCCACACTTCGCCTGCGGGCTGGCATTTCTGACGGCATACCCAAGCTTCTGGCGTATCGCCTGCTGTCGACCGTGACCAGTATGCCAGCTGATGTTCGGCTTGTTTGTGACGAAGGTGAATTCGAAACCCTGCTCGCCGACCTTGCCCTGCACCGTCTGGATGTCGTGCTGACCGACCGGGCTGCCACGGTAAGCGCCAATCTCAAGGTATTCAGCACAAGGCTGGGAGAGTTTGCCACCGGATTGTTCGCAACACCGGCGCTGGCCGATCGCTACCGCCCGGATTTCCCGAAAAGCCTGGATGGCGCGCCGCTGCTCCTGCCCACCCGCCACAATGCGCTGCGCGGCCGCATCGACCGCTGGCTGGAACAATCACACATCCATCCGAAGATTGTTGGCGAATTCGAGGATAACGCGCTGCTGACTACCTTCGGGCGTGGCGGACTGGGCATTTTCCCGGCGCCACTGGCGCTTGCCGAGCAGGTCGCCAGCCAACTGCAGGCCGTGCCACTCGGCGCCATGAGCGGGGTCAGCGAGCAGATCTACGCCATCTCCAACGAGCGCCGTATCCACCATCCGGCTGTCGAGGCGCTTTGCGCCGCCGCGTCGCAAGGGCAGGTTGAGCCAAGGGTATAATTCGCCCCCCCAACGTAAATAAAAGTACAAGACAATGCCGCTGTTCCGCAAGACCGCCCTTCTCTTCCTGACGCTTGTTTTCGCCGCCCAGGCGATGGCTCAACAACTTCCCGTTCCCCCCTCCCTGGCCGCGAAGTCATGGCTGCTGCTGGAAATGGGCTCGAATCAGATGCTGACCTCGGAAAAGCCCGACGAGCGCCTGGAACCAGCCTCGCTGACCAAGCTGATGACGGCCTACCTGACCTTCTCCGCCCTGCACAAGAAAACCCTGGCCCTCGATCAGCCTCTGCCGGTGTCAGAAAAGGCGTGGCGTACCGGTGGCTCGAAGATGTTCGTCCGGGTCGACACGCAGGTTCCCGTCGAAGACCTGATCAAGGGCATGATCGTCCAGTCCGGCAACGACGCCTGCGTCACGCTGGCGGAAGGCATTGCCGGCAGCGAAGAGAATTTCGCCCAGATGATGAACCGCGAAGCCCAGCGCCTGGGCATGAAGGCCTCCAGCTTCCGCAATTCCACTGGCCTGCCCGATCCGCAGCACTACACCACTGCCCGCGACCTGTCGCTGCTCGCCGCGGCGCTGATTCGCGACTTCCCCGAGGAATACCGCAAGTATTACTCGATGAAGGAATACACCTACAACAAGAACACCCAGCCCAACCGTAACCGCCTGCTCTTCATCGACCCCACCGTTGATGGCGTGAAGACCGGCCACACCGACGCTGCCGGCTACTGCCTGATTTCGTCGGCGCTGCGCGACAAACGTCGCCTGCTGTCGGTGGTGCTCGGCACCAATTCCGACGCCACTCGCGCCAGCGAATCGCAGAAGCTGCTCAACTGGGGCTTTATCTCCTACGACGCCGTGCCGCTGTTTGCCAAGGATCAGGCGGTGGGCAAGCTGCGCGTCTGGAAGGGCAGCCAGAGCCAGGTGAAGGCGGGCTTCCCGCATGATTTCACGATCTCGGTACCCAAGGGCTACGCCGACAAGGTGCAGACCCAGTTCCTGCCGCAGCCGAAGATCATGGCGCCGGTGCAGGCTGGCCAGACGCTGGGCACGCTCAAAGTGACCATCGAAGGCAAGCTGTACGGCGAATATCCAGTCACGGCTCTTGAAAATGTCGCCGTCGCCGGCATCTTTGGCCGAGCCATCGATTCCGTCAAACTCTGGTTCAACTGAACACCATGACCCCTTACGTCGCCGACCCTGTCTATCTGAATGGCCGCTTCCTGCCGCTGGCGGA
>JAEUOG010000066.1 GCA_016790815.1 Dechloromonas sp. | reverse complement strand
GGCGCCGGTCTTGGTGACCGTGAAGGTGACCGTGCCCGCCGCTTCGTCTACCACGAAGTCGGAGCCCATGTTGAAGACCGGACGGTCATCGTTGGCCGGACCACCCGGCAGGCTGCGCCCGTCATCGACAATGGTGCCGATCTGGGTTGCATCGCCCAGTGTGCCATTGATCGGCGCACTTAGGTTTAGGCTGAAGGTTTCACCACCTTCGAAGAGGGTGTCATTGTTCAGTGCGACGGTGACGGTCTTGCTGGTTTCTCCGGGTGCGAAGTTGAGCACACCACTAATCGCGGTGTAATCGCTACCGGCTACCGCTGTGCCATCCGCCGTACCGTAGCTGACACTGGCCGCCCGATCCAGCGCGCCGGCTCGAGTGACCGTGAAGGTGATGGTGCCCGCAGCTTCGTCGACCACGAGGTCGCTGCCAACATTGAAAACAGACAGATCACTAAACGTCTGAACACCACCATCAAACGTATCGAGTGGCCGATCCCGACCAGTGCCGAACTGAAAAGCCAGCGGATCGACGGTTTCAACAATGCGCAGCAACTCAATGAAGGTATGCCCCTCGTTACCTCCCTGTCCAGCCAGACCAGCTGCAGGCGCTTCTTCGTCAAGTAGCGCATCAAGGTCGCCACCGGACGTCAGCACGGAGGCGATCTTCTTGAAACCCTTCTGATCATTGGCGATCGCACTGTCAGTGGCGTCTGGCTTCACAGGCGAGGCCACTTCCGCATCCATCCTTGCCGTTTCACCAGGATGCACATCAAGCTCACGGCCGTCGGCGAGTGTCAAAACCACCTTTGACCCCTGCCCAGCAACGACGCTCTCGCCTTCGCGAATAACATCGCCCAATTTAAGGCGACGCATATTTCCTGCGCTATCTCGCGCAAAAGCCTGGCCAGACAAGACGGAAACTTGAGCGACTACTTGGGCTTGAGCCATGGTGATACTCCTGACACTATTAGCAATACCAAAAGTGTAAATGTATCAACATCGACAATCTATTGCACCAAAGTACCATCCCGCACAAAAACGTGAATTAATTCACAAAACCACTATCAAGTGCTGAGACCATTGACCCGGAGCGATAGTTGCAAGCGGTCACGTAGCCCGAGTTTTTCGAAAACAGCAGTCAGGTGTGCCTTCACCGTTCTTTCCGTAATGGACAACTGTCTGGCAACTTCCTTGTTGCTCGCACCAACAGCCACAAGACGCGCCACTTGCGCCTCACGTTCCGATAGCTGCGACGACCAGTTTTCGATTTCCTGATCTTGCGGTCGCCGCCCAAGAATCGCTGCAGCGCTCCCAATCACACGTTGCAGCAGCGACTGGCCAATCCACAACCCACCATTTTGCACCACCAGTGCCACTTGTTTGAGTACATCTGGTGCCGCATAGGTATTGCAACAGCCAGAAGCACCAGATGCGAGCGATTCGGTCACGATGGTCTCATCAGGCTCGTCAGCAAGAACCACCACAAACTGCCCGGCCTCGAGTTGGATTGGCGGAAAAATGGAAGATACGGTCTCTCCATGGCGCAACCGGCACCAATAGATTGCCTGCTCTCCTCGTGGTAAATCCACTATCACGTCACGCTGTATGAGTTTGGCCTGTGGCAGCGCCTCCAACCAAGACGGAAGCAACGCTACTTCCCGATCAATGATCCAGTGTCGCATCAGCGCTCCGTCAAGGCCACGCTCTTGGCCCTCAGAACCGGCTTGAGCATATATGCAAGCACGCTCTTCTTGCCGGTCAAAATGTCGACCTCGGCAACCATGCCCGGAATAATGGGCAGGTTGGCGTCGCCAAAACCGGGCTTGCTGGTACGCACACGCACCGTATAGAAGGCATTGCCCTTGTCATCCATTACCGTATCGGCACCGATGTGCTCAAGCGTTCCATCAAGACCGCCATAGATAGAAAAGTCATACGCAGTAAATTTGACAATCACCGGCTGCCCCGGCCTCAGGAATGCTATGTCTCTCGGCAACACTCGGGCCTCTAGCAACAAGGTATCTTCCAGCGGCACGATCTCAATCATATCCTTGCCAGGCTGAATCACCCCTCCGACGGTATTGACCAGCAGACGCTTGACCGTACCTTTGACGGGAGAGCGGATGGACGACTGCTTGACCCTGTCGGACAGCGCGACGCTTCCTTCGGCAAGGCTGTTCAACTTGGACATAACCTCAGACAGCTCTTTACTCGCATCGTTACGAAAAGCCAATTCAACCTCTTCTATCTTGCGCTGGGCTTCGTTGATTGCAGCCTGAACCCGCGATATCTGCGCGGACGCCATATCACGCTCGCCGCGATAGCGAGAGACATCTCGCTCCAGACGGAGCAATTCAACTTCAGAAACCGCCCCAGAAGCAATCAGGGGGCGCGTCACCGAGAGCTCTTTGGATGTTAAATCATAGCCTTGTGTCGCTTGAGCGCGTTTAGCCTGTGCCTCGTTGAGTTCCTGCTGGCGCTGACTGAGTTGCTGGCGAGCAATTGACACCGACGCCGTAAGCTCACTGTTTCTGGCCTCGTAAAACTGGCGCTCCTGCGCGACGATGGAGGGGTCGGCCTTCATCACCTCAGGTGGAGGAACAAATGGCTTTCCCTCCGAAATAGCACGAAGGCGCGCTGCTCGGGCTACCAGTCCAAGATACTGAGCCTGGTTTTCCTTGACCGAAGAAACGAAACGAGTCTCGTCGATCTTGATCAGCAACTGATTTGCCTGAACAACTTCACCTTCGCGCACCAGAATTTCGGAAACGAGACCACCGTCTATACTTTGCAAGACCTGCACCTGCCGCGAAGGGATAACCTTGCCTTCACCTCTTGTCACTTCATCCAGCTGCGCAACAGCCGCCCACAAGACAAACACGGCAAAAACAACTCCGATGGAACGAAGCAGCACACGAGCCCGCAGCGGCTCCTGACGGAGCATGGCCAGATCAGCATCAGTAGCAAAATCGACGACCTCCACCTCTTCCTTGCTCGGCAGGCGCCCGAGAACTCGCTCCACGTAGGGGGCGCTTCTCTGGGCGATACGCTCCAGCCCCCTGTGCATCGCACTCAAAATCGCATTCAGGCGCCTCATGAGGCTCTCCCGATCCGGCCGCTCTGCAATGCCTGAATAACCTGATCACGGGGACCGTCAGCAACGATGCGACCATCGTCGACAACCAGAACCCGGGTTGCAAGGTCGAGCAGGCTGTTGCGATGCGTCACGATCAACACGGTCTTGTGCGCCGCCATGACCTTAAGGCGCTCCTTGAACTGCTGCTCCGAGGAAAAATCCATCGCGCTGGTCGGCTCATCAAGGAGGAGGATAGGCGGGTCCATTAGAAACGCGCGCGCAATCGCGACACCCTGGCGCTGACCTCCCGAAAGGGAGTCGCCGCGCTCGCCGATCATCATGTCGAAGCCATCTGGATGACGGTTTACAAATTCGGCCAAACCGCCCGCCTCGGCAGCAGCCACGATGGTGGCATCATCGGCATAAGGCGCGCCGATCGCTATATTGTCGCGCAGGGTTCCGTAGAACAAGGTTACATCCTGGGCCACGTAGCCAATGTTTCGTCGAAGATCGGCGGGATCGAGCTGACGAAGGTCGACCCCATCAATACTGACCGCGCCATCGGTCGGCTGGTACAAGCCGAGCAGCAGTTTCTGCAAGGTCGTCTTGCCTGAGCCGATACGGCCGATAACCACGACCTTTTCACCTTCGCTGATCCGGCAACTCAGCCCCTTCAACGCGGCAACCTGACAATTCGGATAGCTGAACTGAACGTCACGGAACTCGATATTGCCCTTTAGTTCAGGGCGATGCACAAAATTAGCATCAGCCGGTCGCTCAACAGGGTTCTCCATGATCTGCTCAAGCGAACTCAGCGACACCTTTGCATTGTGGTATTGCATCAGCAACCCGACCATTTGCCCCAAAGGCGCAACTGCCCGCGAAGTCAGCATCGTGCAGGCGATCAAGCCGCCCATGCTGAGTTTTCCGTCACCAATCAAATAGACGCCAGCAATCACGACCACGACGTTCACTAGCTGCTGGATTTCCATTGCTCCATTGGTCGCAGCAGCAGACAAAAAACGCATCTGATTGTTTACGCCTGCGACAAAGGAAACCGTTTTTTCCCATTTCGATTGCATCAGCCCTTCAGCACCTTGCGTCTTGATGGTCTCCAGCGCCGTCAGGCTTTCGATCAAGGTCGCGTTGCGCAGCGCACCTGCCCGATAAGTCGACTCGGATAGAGCGTGCATCTTGTGCTGGAGAACGTATGCATAGATGATCACGACCAAAATGGCGAGCAGCACTGGAATGATGAGCTGCCATGCAATCAGGGCGATTACCAGCACAAAGAGCAGGGCAAACGGTAGGTCAATAAAAGCCGTGACCGATGCCGAAGTAATGAAATCCCGCACCGATTCAAAAGAACGCAGATTCGAAGCAAAAGCCCCAACCGCCGCCGGCCTTGCCTCCATGCGAACCCCGAGCACGCGCTCCATGATCGAGGCTGAAAGCTTCATGTCGATTCGAGCGCTCGCCAGATCGATGAAGTAGCCCCGCAACGAGCGAAGTGCCATATCCACGCCAATGATCAGAAGCACACCGAGCGCCAGAACCCAAAGCGTTTCCATCGCCCGATTCGGCACAACCCGATCATAGACATTCATCGTGAACAACGGCATGGCCAAGGCCATCACGTTGATCAACAGCGCTGCGCCAAGCACATCGCGGTAGATCGGCATCTGTTCGGCCAATGCTCCCCAGAACCAGTGGCGTAGCTTTACATCGCCAACTTGTGGCGTACGGCTGTCAAAGCGGAAATGCGGCCGGGCAAAGATCGCGATCCCGGTATACCGAAGTGCCAAGTCCTCCAGTGACATCTGGTGCGAACCCTGCCCGGTCTCAGGAAATAGCAGGCGGGCGGTCTGGCCTGACTCATCCCAGCCCAGCAGAACACAGGCCTCATCACCCTTGAGCAGGAGAACCGCTGGCAGCAGTACGTCGTTGATCCTGTCCAGCGAGCGCTTGACCACCTTGGCGGACAATCCGGCGCGACTGGCAGCACGTCCGAACAACGATGGCGAAAGCGAACCATTTTCCAGTGGCAACCCGGCAGCCAGTGCTGCTCGCGTGCTCGGACGCCCGTAGATACGGGTCAATTCAACAAGGCAGTCGAGCAATGGATCTTGGTGCAGGAGATCTTCCCGCACACCCGCATTGCCGACACCGGCTGGATTGCTTGCAACTTCGCTCATGCCACTCCCAGATTGCTTTTGGCGATTCTAACTTGGCTTCAAAATGGCAAATAGAAAAAAAGGCGGCTTAAGCCGCCTTTAGCAAAATAAGCCGTTGATCAAGCGATCAGCGGCACGATCAACAAGGCGACAAGATTGATGATCTTGATTAACGGATTAACGGCAGGCCCGGCAGTATCTTTATAGGGATCGCCTACCGTGTCCCCCGTCACAGCGGCCTTGTGGGCATCCGACCCTTTGCCACCAAAGTTTCCATCCTCGATGTATTTCTTGGCATTGTCCCAAGCTCCGCCGCCAGTCGTCATCGAGATGGCAACGAACAGGCCGGTGACAATGGTACCGACAAGCAAGCCGCCGAGCGCGACCGGTCCAAGAACCAGGCCCACCACGATGGGCACGGCGACTGGCAGGATGGACGGAATCATCATTTCCTTGATGGCCGCCACGGTCAACATATCCACAGCACGAGAATAGTCAGGTTTGGCCGTCCCTTCCATAATCCCCGGAATTTCCTTGAACTGACGCCGGACCTCAACCACGACGGATCCAGCCGAGCGACCAACCGCTTCCATGGCCATTGCGCCGAAGAGGAAAGGAATCAGACCGCCGATGAAAAGACCGATAATCACCAGATGGTTGGACAGATCAAAGGTAAAGACCTTGCCCGAAACTGCCTCCAGGCCGTGCGTGTAGTCGGCAAAGAGAACCAGCGCAGCCAGTCCGGCGGAACCAATGGCGTAGCCCTTGGTTACAGCCTTGGTCGTGTTCCCCACGGCATCCAGCGGATCGGTTACGTCACGAACCTCCTTCGGCAACCCAGCCATTTCGGCGATACCACCGGCATTGTCGGTGATCGGACCGTAGGCATCCAAGGCCACGACGATACCCGCCATCGACAGCATGGAGGTGGCCGCAATCGCGATGCCAAACAGGCCGCCCATCGCGTGCGCTGCAAAAATTGCGGCGCAAACCGATAGAACAGGCCAGGCCGTCGACTTCATCGAGATACCGATACCCGCAATGATGTTGGTAGCGTGGCCCGTCTGGCAGGCAGCCGCCACGTGCTTGACTGGCGGGTAATCGGTACCGGTGTAGTACTCGGTGATCCAGACAAGCGCGGCAGTCAGCACGAGGCCGACGACAGAGCAACCGAACATCGTCATCGTATTGATGACCGTGCCGTCGGGCAGCGTTGCGCCGGCACCAATCAGCCAGGACGTGACCGGATAATAAAAGGCTAATGCCAAGACTCCGGCGACAATCAGTCCGCGGTACAAGGCTGCCATGATCTTGCCGCCTTCTGTCGTCTTGACGAAATAGCAGCCGACAATGGAAGCGATGATCGATACGCCGCCCAGCGCCAATGGATAGAGAACGAGGTTCTCGCCCAGACCGGTTGCGGTCTTGATGATCAGCGCTGCCAGCACCATGGTGGCGACCACAGTCACCGCGTAGGTTTCGAAAAGGTCAGCGGCCATGCCTGCGCAGTCGCCGACGTTGTCACCCACGTTGTCTGCAATGACTGCGGGATTGCGCGGATCGTCTTCCGGAATCCCGGCTTCGACCTTGCCTACCAGGTCGGCGCCTACGTCTGCGCCCTTGGTGAAGATACCGCCACCGAGACGGGCGAAGATGGAGATCAGCGAAGAGCCAAAGGCCAAACCGACCAGCGGCTCGATGACATGATGCAGGTCACCTGTTCCACCGGCCGATTTGAGGAAGGCGTAATACCCTGCTACGCCAAGCAGACCGAGACCGACAACCAGCATCCCTGTGATCGCGCCGCCCTTGAAGGCCACATCAAGCGCCGGTGCGATGCCTTTGCGGGCCGCCTCTGCCGTCCGGACATTGGCGCGCACCGAGACATTCATGCCGATGAAACCGGCGGCCCCGGAAAGCACCGCGCCAATCAGGAAGCCGAAGGCAGTCAGCCAACCCAGTTTGGGGACGAAGCCAATAAGCAGAAAGAGAACAATGCCGACCATGGCGATGGTCTTGTACTGTCGGCTGAGGTAGGCCTCAGCCCCCTCCTGAATTGCTTTGGCAATCTCTTTCATGCGGTCGTTGCCGGCAGGCAACGCGAGAATCTGCTGACTTGAAACCCAGCCATACAGAACTGCCAACACGGCGCAACCAAGCGCCAGCATCAACGCTGTACTCATTTCTCTCCCCCTTTTTCGACAGACAAAATCAGACGGTAAACATCTCCAGTTTCTTTGGCACCGACATGTTCTTCAAGCGCACATAATCGGGCAGTCCATTGCGATACGGCGGTGGCTCCTCGCCTTCGATCAGCGGCTGCAGGTAGGTCCGACACGCATCCGTGATGTGAAAACCATCGGGCGTTATGAACGCGGCGGGCATCTTGCGCTCGACATTGGCGACTTCGGCCAGCGGCGCGTTACCGATCTCCCAACGATACGGACTATCGGCGAGGCGCTCGATCGTCGCCATCACGGCGTTTTTGCCCTGCAAAGCGAGGTCGACCGCAGCAACGCCCAACGCATACGCCTGTTCAAGATCGGTGCGCGACGCAAGGTGGCGCGCCGATCGCTGCAGGTAATCAGCCAGCGCCCAATGGTACTTGTAGCCAAGGCGGTCCTTGATGAGCTGGGCGACCATCTGACCAACGCCGCCGAGCTGCGAATGCCCGAAGGCATCCTTGGTTCCCGACTCGGCAATCAACTTGCCTGACGCATCGGAAAGCCCCTCGGAAACTGCTACCGTGCAGTAACCATACTGTTTGACGCACTCGTCTACGCGCGCGACGAAGCGGTCCGGATCGAACGGCACTTCGGGGAAGAGCAGGATGTGCGGTGGCTCGCCCACAGACTCGGATGCCAGACCACAGGCAGCGGTAATCCAGCCGGCGTGCCGGCCCATGACTTCGAGCACGAATATCTTGGTGGAAGTACGCGCCATCGAGGCGACGTCGTAGCCAGCCTCGCGGATCGAGGTGGCAACATACTTGGCGACCGAACCAAAACCCGGACAGCAATCGGTATGCGGCAAGTCGTTATCGACCGTTTTCGGCACACCGACGCACACAACCGGGTAGTCCATCTTCTCGGCGATCTGCGACACCTTCCACGCGGTATCCATGGAATCGTTGCCGCCGTTGTAGAAAAAATAGCCAATGTCGTGCGCCTTAAACACCTCGATCAGGCGTTCGTACTGGGCACGATGCTGTTCCAGACTCTTCAGCTTGTAGCGACAGGAACCGAAAGCGCCGCCCGGCGTATGGCGCAGACGGGCGATGGCTTCGTCGGATTCGAGACTGGTATCAATCAGATCTTCAGTCAGGGCGCCGATGATGCCGTCACGTCCTGCAAAGACTTTCCCGATCTTGTCGGGATGCCGGCGTGCTTCCTGAATCAGGCCGCACGCCGTGGCATTGATGACGGCAGTAACGCCCCCTGACTGCGCGTAGAAGGCGTTTTTCACCGTCTTCTGCTTTCCTACTTCAGCGCGTCAAAAACGCTCTTGGTGATGCCGTCAACACTGCCTACGCCGGCCACCTTGCGAACCTTTGGTGCCTTGGCGTCGCCTTCGGCGGCCCACTTGCCGTAGAAATCGACCAGCGGCTTGGTTTGCGCATGATAGATCTCAAGGCGCTTCTTGACGGTCTCTTCCTTGTCGTCATCGCGCTGAACCAGCGGCTCGCCTGTCACGTCGTCCTTGCCCTCGACCTTGGGCGGGTTGAACACCACGTGGTAGGTGCGACCCGACGCGAGGTGGGCACGACGACCGGCCATGCGAGTAACGATATCGCTGTCCGGAACATCGATTTCGAGCACGAACTCGATCGGCACACCGGCGTCCCTCATGGCCTGAGCCTGAGGAATGGTGCGCGGGAAGCCGTCGAACAGGTAACCGTTCTTGCAGTCATCCTGGGTCAGACGATCCTTGACCATGCCGATGATGACGGCATCCGGCACGAGGCCGCCTGCGTCCATGTGCTTTTTGGCTTCGAGGCCCAGTGCGGTGCCGGCCTTGACCTGCGCACGCAGCATGTCACCGGTCGAAATCTGGGGGATGCCGAACTGCTTGGAGATGAAAGTTGCTTGCGTTCCCTTACCAGCGCCAGGTGCGCCCAACAGAATCAATTTCATGAATAATTCCCTCTGGTTTGTCTAAAAAATTCTTGTTATCGGCTTCACGTGTGGCCGTTCTCTAGAAGCGGAAAATTACTCGCTATTTCCGGGTCGGTCAAACAGTTTGCGCATCCGTTCGGCATCTTCGGGCGTATCGACACCGGGCGCTGGCGCTGCATCGATCAGCGTCACGCTGATCCTGTAGCCATGCCACAGGGCTCGCAATTGTTCGAGCGATTCGAAATGCTCGGTCGGCGCCACGGTCAACCCGGAAAAAGCCTTCAAAAATGATGCGCGGTAGGCGTACAGCCCGACATGACGATAGGCCGGAAAGTTGGCTGGCAGGGTTTCGCCGCCAGCTTCCTTGGCAAAATGATCACGGGCATAAGGAATCGGGGCGCGGGAGAAATACGCCGCGTCCCCATCGGCCCGACAAACCACCTTGACCACATTCGGGTTGAAAAAATCAGCCGGATCGGAAATCGGGTGGGCAACCGTCGCGATGTCGGCGCCAGAGGCTGCCAGTTGGCGTGCCATCTGCAGGATGACCTCAGGCTCGATCAAGGGCTCGTCGCCTTGCACATTGACGATGATGGTGTCGCCGCTCCACCCACGCTGTTCGACGACTTCAGCCAGACGGTCGGTGCCGGTCGGGTGGTCGCTGCGCGTCATGAGCGCGGCGACTTCGTTCGCCTCAGCAGCGGCACGGACCTCCGGATGATCAGTTGCCACCCAGATTTCCTCGGCGCCTGACAACCGCGCCCGCTCGGCCACCCGGACAACCATCGGCTTGCCACCGAGATCAAGCAGCGGCTTGCCCGGCAGACGGGTCGACGCATAGCGCGCCGGAATGACGACCTTGAAGGCGACGCCGGACATTACTGCCCGTCCGCGTTGAGCTGGCGCGCTTCGTCCTCGAGCATGATGGGGATGTCGTCGCGGATCGGGAAGGCCAGCTTGCACGGTTTGCAGACCAGCTCCCTCTCAGCCTTGCGGTGTTCGAGATTGCCCTTGCAAATCGGGCAGACGAGAATATCAAGCAGCCTGGCGTCCACGGAGTTTCTCCAAAATCAGTTCAATAAGGGCCGGCGAAAGCTCGGCCTCGACGGGCAGAACCCAGGTTTCACCCGCCGTCAGTCCGGCGCATTTTACTGCATCCTTCTCTGTCATCAGCAGGATGCCGTCCCGCGCGAAAGCCAGATCGAATGAGGAATAGCGATGATGGTCCGGAAACGGGTGATTTTCGCAGGTCAAGCCCAGCGTTTCCAGCGTCTGAAAGAAACGCCCCGGATTGCCGATGCCGGCCAGCGCATGCAGCCTGCCCCGTCCGCGCAGGTTTTCAGCCGAACAGGTCTGCTGCGGATCGCCGAGACGATAAAAGCGCCCGGGCTGCAGCGTCATGTCGAAAGTCGGCGCCGAGGCGACAAACCGGGATTTCAAATTGTTGCCAATAATCGCGTCGACCGCAGCAAGCCGCGCCAGCGGTTCGCGCAGCGGCCCGACCGGCAATCGCCAGCCGTTGCCGGCACCACGCGCGTCGAAAACAACGAGTTCGACATCACGGGCCAGCGCGTAGTGCTGCAGGCCGTCGTCGCAGAGCATGACATTCACCTCCGGGTGTGCGGCAAGCAGGGCAAGTCCCGCAGCCGCGCGCTGCCGTCCGACACAGACCGGCACCCCGCTTCGGCGGGCGAGGAGCAAAGGTTCATCACCAACCTCTTCCGGCTGCGAATCGGCGCGCACAGAAACAACGCCATCGCCGCTGCGACCGTAACCCCGGCTGACGATCCCCGGATGCCAGCCACGCGCCTTGAGTTGTTGCGCCAACCACAGGGTCAGTGGTGTCTTACCGGCACCACCGACGATGAGATTGCCGACGACGATGACCGGCACGGGCAGACGCACCGGTTTGGCCAACCGGCGATTCAGCGCGCTCAAGAAGCTGTAAAGCCAGGCGACCGGTAGCAAAAGCCACAACGCCGGCATCAGCCGGCGTTGCTCGAACCACTGTCGCTGAAGCCAGCGTGCCAGCATCAGCGATTCTGGGTCGCGAAGGAAATGTGCGGATAACCCGCCGTCTGCGCCGCCTGCATGACGTCGACCACGCTTTGATGCGTCGCCTTGGCGTCCGCATTGATGACGATGAGCGGATCTTCACGGCTGCCGGCTGCCCGGCGCAGACCGTCTGCAATGGACTTGACGTCATTGGTGGTCAACGGTGACTTGTTGACCAGTATCTGGCCACCGGCGGTTACCGCTACGCTTATCTCGTTGGGCTGCTCTGCCTGCTTGCTGGCATCAGCCGTCGGCAGGTTGATCTCGAGTCCGGAGAACTTGGCGTAGGTGGTGGTCAGCATCAGGAAGATGATGATGACCAGCAACACGTCGATCAACGGGATCAAATTGATTTCAGGCTCTTCCCGGCTACGGCCGCGCTGGAAATTCATCGCTTACTTCCGGTCGCCATGCATGTACTCCACGAGGCGAACCGCCTGCTGCTCCATCTCGACGACGAAGCCGTCGGCCAGCGCGCGAAAATGGCGCCAGGCGATCAAGCTGGGGATGGCGATGACCAGACCGAAACCGGTGTTGTACAGGGCGATGGAAATACCGTGGGCCAGTTGCATCGGGTTGGCAACACCGGTCGGCGATTGAGAACCGAAAATCTCGATCATCCCGACCACGGTGCCGAACAGGCCCATCAGTGGGCTGACCGAGGCAATGGTGCCGAGCGTCGTCAGGTAGCGATTCAGCTCATGGGCAACTGCGGACCCTGCCTCCTCTATCGATTCCTTCATGATCTCGCGCGACGAGTTGACGTTGCGCAGGCCAGCGGACAACACACGGCCGAGCGGCGAATGGGCGTCGAGGTCTTCAAGCAGCTTGTCATTGTTCGCACCGCGCTTGAACTCGCCAACAGCACGCTTGAGCAGGCCAGCCGGGACAACCTTTGAACGACGGAGCGCGACAACGCGCTCGATAATCAGAGCCACTGAAATGACAGAGGCCAGGAGCAAGGGCCATATTGGCCAGCCGGCCGCTTGAACGATAGCAAACACGTGAAGTCATCCTTGGTGGAATATCAGCCCACAATTCTGCCCTGCCCCCCGCCGCAGGGCAAGCGACGAAATGACGGGGTTGGCGCGGCTTATCCCCAAAAGCTGTGGATAAGTCTGTGGGTGAAGTGTCATCAGTTGCGCTAACCCCCACTCAGCAAAGGATTTTTCATACTCTGCCAAAAAACAAGGCATATTATTTACATCATTAAAAATCAAACACTTAACAAAACACAACCCTGTCAACGACTGACGGGAAAACAAAGCCACCGGTTACAATCAGACATATGCAACATACCATTCAACCTGTCGGTAACTCCGTTCTCAGCGTATCCAGCCTGAATAGACAGGTCAGGGACTGCCTTGAATCGGCCTTCCCATTAACCTGGGTCAGCGGCGAAATATCCAACCTGACCTACGCCGCCTCCGGCCACGTTTATTTCTCGCTCAAGGACGCCAGCGCCCAGGTGCGCTGCGTCATGTGGCGGAGCCGGGCGCAGGTACTCGGCTGGCGGCTGGAAAACGGCCAGAAGATCGAAGCCCGCGTGCTGGTTTCCTTCTACGAACCGCGCGGCGAATTTCAGCTCAACGTCGAAGCCATCCGCCGGGCCGGCCAGGGCGACCTTTTCGAGCGCTTCCTGCAACTCAAGGCCAAACTTGAAAATGAGGGCATTTTTGCCGTTGACCGTAAGAAAGCGCTGCCCAGCTTCCCGCGCCGCCTCGCCATCGTCACCAGCCCGCAGGCCGCCGCCCTGCGCGACGTCCTGACCACGTTGCACCGGCGCGCCCCGCACGTCGCCATCACGCTCTTCCCCACCCCGGTCCAGGGCGAAGGCGCCGGCGCCAAGATCGCCGAAGCCATCGCCCTGGCAGCCAACAGCGATTGCGATGCGATCATCCTCTGTCGTGGCGGCGGCAGCATCGAAGACCTCTGGGCCTTCAACGAAGAAAGCGTCGCCCGCGCCATCAACGCCTCGGCCATTCCCGTCATTTCCGGCGTCGGCCATGAAACCGACTTCACCATCGCCGACTTCGCCGCCGACCTGCGCGCCCCGACGCCCACCGCCGCCGCCGAACTGGCCAGCCCCGACCGCGACGCGCTGCTCGACCGCCTGACCCAGCTTGAGAACCACCTCGGCCGGCGCATGGATCGTCTGCTCTCCGATCAGCTGCAACGCCTCGACTGGCTGGCCGCGCGCCTTGTTCATCCAGCCGAACGCATCCACCAGCGCCAGCGCGACACCGATACGCTCGGCACCCGCCTGCACCACGCCCTGCGTCGCAAAACCGAACACTGCACCGTCCGCCTGCAGTCCCTCGGCCTGCGCCACGCCAGCGCCCGGCCGCGCCCGGCCAAGCTGGCCGAAGGCATCGCCCACCTGCAATATCGGCTGAGCCGGCAGACCCAGTGGGCAATTTCTCAATACTCAGGGAAACTAAATTCGCTCGGCAGCAGTCTGACTCAGCTTGACCCACACGCCGTCCTGTCGCGAGGCTACACATTAGCCATGGATGCCGACGGCCGTGCCATCCGCGACGCCACCCGACTCAGCCCGGGCGACCTGCTCGAACTGCGTTTCGCCAGCGGTTCGGCTGAAGCCACGGTAAATCAGGTTGTCGCCAGGCCGGAAGCTGACTAGAATTTTCGATTCACCCCTCATCAAACCCCAACGGAGAACATAAATGGAACACCAACTGCCCGCCCTGCCGTTTGCCAAAGACGCCCTCGCCCCGCATATGTCGGCCGAAACCTTTGACTACCACTACAGCAAGCACCATCAGGCCTATGTCACCAACCTGAACAACCTGATCAAGGGCACCGAGTACGAAAACCTCGATCTCGAAGCCATCGTCAAGAAGGCCCCGGCCGGCGGCGTGTACAACAACGCAGCCCAGGTCTGGAACCACACCTTCTTCTGGAACTGCCTGACCCCGAACGGCGGCGGCGCTCCGAAGGGCGCCCTGGCTGCTGCCATCGACGCCAAGTGGGGTTCGCTGGATGCTTTCAAGGCCGCCTTCCAGACCTCGGCTGTCGGCAACTTCGGTTCCGGCTGGACCTGGCTGGTCAAGAAGGCCGACGGCTCCGTCGACATCGTCAACATGGGCGCCGCCGGCACCCCGCTGACCACCGGCGACAAGGCCCTCCTCTGCGTTGACGTCTGGGAACACGCCTACTACATCGACTACCGCAACATGCGTCCGAAGTTCGTCGAAACCTACCTGGCTTCGCTCGTTAACTGGTCGTTCGCCGAAGCCAACTTCGCCTGATTCAGGCGCTTTTCTGCGATGTAATGCAGAAATGACCTCGAAAAAATGGGGAGCCTTGCGCTCCCCATTTTTATTTGTGACTTTATCTTCCCTGTTCCGACAAGCTGGCTATCGCCCGCCATTGGCAAGCAGCGCTAGATTTACCTCCGTATGAACGTCGGCGCTCTGCAGGATGCTGACGTGATCCTCGTCGAAGCCCCGGATGGCCACAGCCTGGCGCTGTGCATCGAGTCGGAACTGACTTTTGAGCAGGATGACGCCATCACCGCTTTCGCGACTGAAACTGGATGTATTGCGATAGCTGATCAGCATGGTGTGACGCACCCCGCTGGGCAGCGGCAGTGCAAAAAGATTTTTCAGGAAGGGTCCATCGGCCACGAGATTGCGCCAGGCCGGCATGACGACCCGCGCAAAATCGAGCCAGAGGTCCATGTTGGCGACGCCGCCATAAGGGCTGGAGATGGAAACGAAGTTACCCGCGTAGTCGCAGCTTTTCGTACGCACACATTCCGCCAGATATTCGCGGACCATCAGGCCACCCATGCTGTGCGCGACAAAGTGCATCCTGCTGAAACCGTAGCGGTGTCGCAGTTCAGCCAGCAAGCCGACGAGTCCGTCGCCAAGTGCACGCAAGTCCATCCCGCTCGGATAATTGAGAACCCAGGGCTGAAAGCGCTGGCGGTCAAGATGCTCGATCATCGACGCAAAGTTTCGCCCCGTGCCGTTGATCCCATGGACAAATAGCACGGGCGTTTTCGCCGGGTCATAAGGCTCGAGGAAGAAAATCCCGGCACGACCGGCTTTCATGAAGCCGATGGGTTCCCACATGCTCATGGACGCCGATTCACGACCGAAGCGTTCATCATCCAGCGAAACCACTTTGCCCAATTGCACATCGATTTTGCCGAGAGAGTTGCCCCGCAAGTCGAACAGTCTTTCCAGGGCGGCAGGCAACGGGCGTGCCGAAGGTCCGCCCAGGGAAAGTACGACATCAGCCACATCACCGCGTTTGATCTGGCTTCCGGACAGGTCAAACCAAACGGCAGGCTCGTTCGACTGATAGGCGAAATCCCGATTCAGGTCCTGAAAAGCGACCAAAAACCGCGAATCATGCAAGGCGGCAAGCCGGAACTTTCCGGGACGCTCGAAGACCCGGTAATTGTGTATTTCATGGCCTTGCTCATCGCCCATGACCACGACGATGACCTCGCAATCCTTGCAAGCCGGCGCGTCAAGCTGTCCGGAAACCACCCGGAGCCTTTCCTGAGTCTCAATGATATCCGCAGCCAAACGGCCGAAATTTCCGCATCCAGACAGTAGCGCGAGCCCGGAAAACAGGACGAGCCAGGCACCCGTGCGAGCAAATGCAATCAACGACACCCCGGACATGATCAAACCCTCAAACTGTGAGAACTACCTTAACCTGACACTCCACGATCCTGCTCGCCCCTACCGGGCCCGTAAGCCACTCGGACCGAGCGATCAACCGCCGACGATGAGCGCATCGGGCACCTCGAATATCTCCCGATCGCCCAGCCAAACCTGCGTTGTGTCGCCTTGTCGCACATGACTGAGCGGCTCGGCTGAGTCCGACGAGACGGGCAATCCTTTGACAAACAGGATGCGGCGAATCCAGCTCGTGCCATTTCCCGGCCAGCGGACTTCCAGCGTTGCGGCGCCATCGAACCCGCGACGGATGACGAAGGACTCGCAACTCAGGCGGGGCGCTCCGGCGCCCTCGGCGCAGACGATGGATGCAGACGCATGGTATGGCGTCCCCGGAATGAGCGCATCGATGTGCGACGGTCTTGCTGCCAGCGGCTCGCCACTCAGGCTGACATTCATCGTGAAGCGACTGGCTTCGCCGCGTCGCCCGGCAGCGCGCATCAGATACACGCGCACCGCATAAATGCCGTCAACCGGCAGCAGGCGCTTGAAACTGTTTCCGGACAGGGAGCCGACAAACATCGACCACTGCGAACCCGGCGGATTGAGGTTGAAGTAGTTCTGTCGGTTCGACGGTGTCAGCACAACGCTCAGCGTCTGCCCCGCCATTCCCGGCAACAGATAGTCGACAAATTCACGACCACGGAGTCGCTCCTTGATTGTCACCCTGCCCGCAGACAGATTCAGCGGCACGACGCGCCTGTCCTGCTCGCTGACATCGGCACAGCCGGCCTCGGCCAGAAAACGCCCCTCCACCCACCCGGTATGGCCTTGATGGTTGATCCGGCACCAGCGCGGATTCGCGGCCATTTGGCGCTGCCGTTCGCTTTCGGAAAGACTGTTAAAGGCTTCGAGACTCAGGCCACCCTGGCACCCGAGGTTGCGCAGGCAGGCCGCATTGGCTGGCAAGCGCGCAATAACGAGGGCATCGAGACGGGGCTCGGCATGAACAAGGAGGGCCGCATCGCTCGCGACGCCCTGCACGCGATAGAAATCCGGGCCATCGGCCGTGGCCAGGACTTTGCCGCTGATGACCAGACATAAAAAAGACAGCAGGCTGACAGTGGCCAGATTGATCTTTGCGCCCATGCTAACTCCGCGACAAGTTCGGGTTATTCGCTCTGCAAGATTGTAGGTCAGGCAGCTTGCCGCGCCATCACTTCATTTTTGCCCGTTTTTCCCGGTCGACCGCAGCAGACGCTGTTCCCCGCCGAATTACGCCGGCATCAGCAGGCTGGCGCCGAGATGGCCAACCTTCACATAGATCAGCGCGCCCTCTTCCCCCGTGAACGGGGCGTGGCGACTCCAGCGTGGGTTCCGCAGCCAGGTGCCGGCAGGATACTCGCCGTCCTCGTCGCGAAAGACGCCTTCGAGAACCAGGATTTCTTCACCACCGGGATGCACGTGGGGCGAGAAAACCGTGTGCGGCGCCCAGCTCACGAGCGCCGTGCCGATGCCATCGAAGTCATGCAGCGGCATGACGTTCAGCCCGGGCACCAGGCCGCGACGCCATGGGGTATGGCGGGTGTCGATGCGTACCGCTTCCGTGTCGCCGGCCGAGAACTGCCATAGTTTGACAAACAGCGTGCAGCCGAGCGTCGAATACGGGCGATGACTGCTGCCGGGCGGGTTGCGCAGATAGCTGCCGGCCGGGTAGTCGCCATGCTCATCGGAAAAGACGCCTTCCAGAACCAGAATCTCCTCGCCCCCGTCGTGCCGATGCTGGCTGAATTCCGCGCCCGGCAGGTAACGCACGATGCTCGTGGCCCGGCCCGTTTCGGCCGCGACCCGGTCGAGCATGCGCCGCTCGACACCCGGGCGCGGCGAGGGATACCAACGCGCATCGGCGGCATGCGCCACGATGCGTTGATCGAAATCATCGTTGAGTTGGCTTGGTGCGGCGAGTGCGTTCATCATGTTCGAATTGGTTGTTGCATCAACATGAATCGACCGTGGTCGCCAGGAATCGTTCGAACGGACGTCATGCCCAAGCCGGGGCAGCGTCGGATTTCGACCATTTTTCCTGTCGACCGTGCAACTCCGCCTCGCGTTCCAGCGCCGAAGATGCTTGGCATGACACGATCATCGGTCTAAGATGATTCAACGACTTGCATGCAGGCAAGTCCGTTCTGCATCCGAAAAAGATTCCGCAACCCGCCCGCCAGCAATGAACCAAAAAGTCGTAGCGGGTGTCGGCTGTCAGCAGGTCAACAGAGAGGCGCCCATGAATCTGCATGTCTTCGTCGCCATGCCTTTCGGCATCAAAGCCGCCGATGACGGCCGCCCGGTCGATTTCGACCGGGTCTATGCCGAACTGATCCGTCCGGTGCTGGAAAGCGCCGGACTGGAAGTCCTGCGGGCTGACGAAGAACAAGGTGCCGGCGACATCCGTGCCGACATGTTCCAGGAACTGCTGATGGCCGACCTCGTGGTCGCCGACCTGACGCTGGACAATCCGAATGTCTGGTACGAACTCGGAGTCCGCCATGCCTTGCGCTCGCGCGGCGTCATCCTCATCCAGGGACCGCGGGCCGCACAGCCATTCGACACCTACACCGACCGCAAGCTGACCTACCACCTGCACGATGGCGCCCCCGACCCGAATGCCCTGGCCGACGACATCGCTGCACTGGCCAGCATGGCCAAGAACACGCTAAACGCCTGGCGCGGCCGCAAGACCAGCCCGGTGTACAGCCTGCTGCCCAACCTTGAAGAACCGGACTGGCGGCGCCTGCGCGTTGGCAACACGCTCGAATACTGGGAAAACCACGACGAATGGGCCACGCGCATCGAAGTCGCGCGCAACGCCAACCGGCCGGAGGACATCCTGGTCCTTGCCGACGAGGCACCGGCCACACCCCTGCGCGTCGAAGCCCACCTCAAGGCCGGCGAGGCGCTGCGCCGCATGCGGCATTTCAACTTCGCGCTGGAACAGTGCGAACTGGCCCTGGAGTTTGCCCCAGGCAACGACGAAGCGGCCCGCCAGCGCGGCGTTTGCCTGCAGCACCTTGGCCGCATCGACGAAGCGCGGGCCGCGTTCAAGAAACTCATCGAAAACGACGAGGACGACACCGAAGCCTGGGAACTGCTCGGCCGACTCTACAAGGAAGAGTGGGTCAGTGCCTGGCGGATTCAGGGGCACACACCCGAGCAGATGCGCCAGGATGCCGCCTACGAAGACGCCCTGCTGCGTGACACCATCCTGAGCTACAGCCGGGCTTTCCGCAGCAGCCCCGGCCATTACCTGTCAGGCATCAACGCGGTCATGATGATGCACCTCTATCGCGAACTTACCGGAGACTCGCGCTACGAGCGGGAGGCCGCCATCATGGCCGGCGGCGTTGCCTGGGCGGCGTCGTGCGAGCGCCATGACGACTGCCGTTTCTGGGCGCTGGCCAACCTCGGTGCGCTGGCCATCATCGACAAGGACCCAGCTACCGTCGGCGCCGCCTTTCGGGAGGCCATCGCCCACGCCGACAACGACTGGCTGGCCCTCCAGGCCACCTACAAGCACCTCGCCCTGCTTGCCGTCCTCGGTTTTCGCCCGGACAACGTGAAGATGGCCCTCGGCACGCTCGAACGCGCCATGCGGCGCATCAAGCCGCCGACCAGCCACCGCCAGCCGGACAAGGTCTTTCTTTTTTCCGGTCACATGATCGACAGCCCGACCCGGCCGGAACCCCGCTTTCCGGCCGACAAGGAGCACATCGCCGCCGCCCGCATCGGCGAATTGCTCGACAGTCTTGGCGCCGGGCCGGACGACCTCGCTTTCGCCCAGGGTGCAGCGGGCGGCGACATCCTCTTCGCCGAAGCCTGCCTGGCCCGCGGCGTGCCCTTCCAGATGCTGCTGCCGCTCGAAGAGCCCGATTTCATCGAAGCCTCCATCCTGCCCTCGGCCAACGGCGAAGGCTGGCGCCAGCGCTACCTGGCCCTGCGCGACAAACTCACGCTGCCGCCACGCATCATGCCCGACGAGCTCGGCCCCCTGCCGCGCGACCGCAACGGGTGCGAGATGAATGCCTTCGAACGCTGCAACCTGTGGCTGCTTTACAGCGCGCTGACCCAGGGCCTGAGCCGTGTGCGCTTCATCTGCCTTTGGAACGGCAGCGGCGGCGATGGGGCGGGCGGCACCGCGCACATGGTGCGCGAGGTCAGGCGACGAACCGGCCAGGTCAGCTGGCTGGACACCCGCCAGCTCTGGTAGCCCGAACGTCATTTCACTGAGTCACATTGTCGCTTCAAGCACGTTGCAATCCACTGAAAAGGAGACACATCATGGCCAAGAAAGCACTCTGCATCGGCATCAACAACTATCCCGGCACGCACATGGACCTGCAAGGCTGCGTCAACGACGCGCAGGACTGGTCGGCCGTCCTCACCGCGCGCGGCTACAAGACCACGCTGCTGCTCGACGACAAGGCCACCAAGGCCGCCATGGTCGACGCCATGAGCAAGCTGATTGCCAGCGGTGGCAAGGGTGACAGCCTGGTCATCACCTTCTCGGGCCACGGCACCTACCAGCCGGACGAAGACGGCGACGAGGTGGACGGCCTCGACGAGGCGCTCTGCCCCTACGACCTGCAAACCAAGGGTGAGGCACTGACCGACGACGAGATCAAGACCATCTTCGCCACCCGCAAGGGCGGCGCCCGCCTGCTCCTTATCGCCGACAGCTGCCACTCCGGCACCGTCACGCGTGCCGCCAAGGCCGACAAGGACGCCGACACCCGCCCGCGCTTCATGCCCATGGGCAACTGGCTGCCGGCCAGCAAGCTGCCGAAGAACTTCGCCGGCAAGGCTGCACAGACCATGGTTGCGCCCATCGGCACATCGCCGCTCGCCGGCGCCTTCGTCAAGCAGGTCGGCGATCTGTTGCTCTCCGGCTGCAAGGAAGGTCCGAACAACTACAGCTACGATGCGAGGATAAACGGCCGCTTCAACGGCGCCTTTACCTACTACGCGCTCAAGACGCTCAAGGCACTCAAGCCTGAGGGCACCTACAACGACTGGCACAAGGCCATCCTGAAAAGCCTGCCCTCGGCCAGCTATCCGCAAACGCCGCAACTGGTCGGCACCAGTGCCGCCAAGACGCGCAAAGCATTGACCTGATCCAACTTCAGTACCGCAAGGCAGCAGAGGAGAGACAAGATGACGACACGCACGATACGCATTCGCGGCACCCGAATCGGCTCTGGCAGCCGGGGCGCCAGCCAGCCTGGCGGACCTGAGCCGCTCTTCCGATTGGCCCCGGGCAGTGCCCGCGACGGTGCCGGCGAGGAGATCGAGGTCAAGCCCGAAACGGTCGTCCGTGTCGCGCTTGAAAACGGTTTCGTGCTGTGGAGCCGGGCCGACGATCTGACGCGCGAATACGGCACCCCGCCGGCACGCGGCGGCAGTGGCGCCTGGGAAATTACCCGCCTGACGCCGAGGCGGAGCGTCGTCAGCGAACGCGGGGCAGTCGGGCTGGCCATTCGTGTTCTGGAATTCTTCGGCGTCGATCTCGGAAAAAAGGCCGCGGGCAAGGTCGGCAAGGCGCTTGAAGACAAACAGCTCAACGAAAACGGGCCAGGCCTCTACCGCGTCGCCCCCGGCCCTGCGCTGGCGCTCACCCCGGTTGCCGGCAGCGCGCCCCTACCGACTGCAAAGGGGCCGATCCTGGTGTTCATCCATGGCACGGCATCGAGCACAACGGCGGGCTACGGCAAACTCTGGGACCCGCGCAATGCCGATGCGCAGAAGCTGCGGGACAGCCTCGCGACGACCTACGGCGACCGCGTTTTCGCCTTCGAGCACCGGACGTTGACCGAAAGCCCGATCCAGAACGCCATGGCCCTGCTTGAACGCCTGCCCAGCGGCGCCGACGTGCATCTCGTCTCGCATTCGCGCGGCGGCCTGGTCGGCGAACTGCTCTGCCTGTCGGGTTGCACCAAACTGGCCGACGTGCTCACACCGTCGCAAATTGAGGCCTTTTTTGCCGTCGACCGCAGCATTGCCCCGCAAATGGGCCTGGCGCCGCTTTCCGCCGATGAAGCAAAGGCACGCAACGCAGCTTACGCCGCAGACCGCGACCTGCTCGGCAAGTTTGTCACGCTGCTCGGGAAGAAGAAGATCCGCGTCAGCCGTTTTGCCCGCATCGCCTGCCCGGCGCGCGGCACGACGCTGGCGTCCGGCCGACTCGACCGCTGGTTGTCGGTCCTTGATTACCTGTCGTCCGGCTCGCTGGTGGTTGGTGGCACCGTCGATTTCATTCAGGCTGTCGTCGCCGAACGCACCGATCCGCGCACCCTGCCCGGCATCGAAGCGATGATTCCCGGCTCGGCCCTGACCCGCCTGCTCAACAGCGTTCCGGCACTGGTCACCGAGGCTGACCTTGCGGTCATCGCCGGTGACATCGAAGGCGGTGACTCGCTGTGGAACTCGATCAAGGTGCTGGCCACCGACTGGTTCTACAAGAACGAGCACGACCTTGTCGTCGATACCGCATCGATGCTCGGCGGTTTGCCCCGGCTCAACGGCGGCGCCCGTTTCCGCAAGGACCAGGGGCCGAAGGTCAATCATTTCCGCTATTTCACCAATGGCCAGAGCATCAACTGGCTCCGCGCCGCGCTGACTCGCGGCGACCAGGACAGCGGCGGCTTCCTGCCCATCGAGCCCCGTGCGCCACGGGCTGCCCGCGCCATGATACGCAGGCGCGCCGATAGCGCACCACGCCCGATCGCCGTCGTGCTTCCCGGCACCATGGGCAGCGAGCTCAATGCCGGCGACGATCGGGTCTGGCTCAGTTACCTGTCGCTGTTTGCCGGCGGTCTCGGCAAGCTGCGCATGGGCAAGCCGGATATCACGCCGGTTGGCCTCGTCGATGACTTTTACGGTCCACTCGTCGACTTCCTGGCGCGCAGCCACGATGTCGACATTTTCCCCTACGACTGGCGCCACTCGATCCGCGCTGCGGCGGCAAAGCTGGCTGAAACGCTCGGCCCGCTCGTTGACCGGGCCGAGCGCACGCAACAGCCGCTGCGCATTGTCGCCCACTCGATGGGCGGCCTTGTCGTCCGTTCGATGATCGCCGACGGGGGCGCCGGCGCGGCGCTCTGGAATCGCATCTCGCGCCTGCCGGGCAGCCGCTTCCTGATGCTCGGCACGCCCAATCTCGGTTCCTATGAAGCCGTACGCTGGCTGACCGGCTTCAATCCCACGCAAGCCAAGCTGACGCTGCTCGACATCACGCACGGCACTGACGCCATCATCGATATTGTCCGTCGCTATCCCGGCCTGCTCGAGTTGCTGCCCTTCGCGCCGAAAGACCCCGACTTCACCGATCTCACCCACTGGCAGGCGATCAAGGACGGCACCTCGGCCAGCTGGCAACTGGCCGAGGCGGCGACACTCAAGGAGGCCGCCACGTCGTGGAAGCGCCTGCGCGCCGCGCCACCCGACCCGCTCATGTGCTACGTCGCCGGTTGCCAGCCGGCTACCGTCATCGACTACCAGCTGGTCAGCCGCGACGACGACCCGCCCAGCTCGCGCAAGAAACTCGAGTTCATCGCCACCCCGTCGGGCGACGGCACGGTGAGCTGGGATTCCGGCCTCCTGCCCGGCGTGCCCACGTGGTACGTCGCGGATACCGGGCACGACGCGCTGTGCGCCCAGCCCAAGGCTTTTCCCGGTTATCTCGACCTGCTCGTCAAGGGCAGCACGACGCTGTTGCCCGATACACCGCCAGCCACCGCCCGCGCAGCCGGCGTCGAGGAGCGCTTCGTCCTGCCGGCAATGCCGCTGGCCGACAGCATGCCCGGCCCGGACGACATTGCCACCTTCGGATTTTCGGGCGGAGCGCCGGTCGACCGCAGCACATCTGAAAAATCCGGCCAGCTCATTCGCGTTGGCGTCACCCACGGCAGTCTGGCCTATTCCCGACACCCGGTGGTCGTCGGCCACTATCAGGGCGACACCATCGTCAGCGCCGAAAGGGCCATCGACTGGCAATTGCAGGGTGCGCTGTCACGCCGGCTCGACCTCGGCATCTACCCCGGCGCGCTCGGCACGAGCCAGACCTTCTTCAACGACAGCCCGAGCGCCAAACCGGCCGGTGCCGTCGTCGTCGGCCTCGGCGAAGTCGGCAAGCTCAGCCCCGGCCAGCTCGAGGAAGCCATGCGCAGCGCCCTGCTCGACTACGCCCTCGCTATTGCCGACTGGCCTGACGACCGCTTCGGCGAAGCCAGCCGGCCTCGCTCGGCGGCCATCAGCTGCCTGCTCATCGGCACCGGCGCCGGCGGCATGCCGATCAGTGACTCTGTCGAGGCGATCCTGCGCGCCGCCATCTCGGCCAACACGCGGCTGGCCGAGAGCGAGATGGACAGCAAGGTGGTCATCGACGCAGTCGAGTTCATCGAGCTTTACGAAGATCTTGCGATACCAGCTGCCCACTCCGTGCGCAAGGCAGCCAGCAACCCCGAACTCGCCGCCAGCCTGAACTGGGCAGCGATGGCCATCGAACCGGGGCAGTCCGGGCAACACCGGCTGCGTGCCGACGAGCCACCGGAGTGGTGGCACCGCCTCGAAATCATCGAGGATGAGCACAACGACCAGACCCTGCGTTTCATTTTTCCGACCGACAAGGCACGTGCCGAGGAAACCATGGCCACCGGCCAGCTCTCGCTGGCCGACTCCTTCATCGAAATGGCCAGCCAGGACACCAACCGCAATGCCGAGGCGGCGCGGACGCTGTTCGAGTTGCTGTTGCCGGTCCGCATCAAGGAGGTATCCAGCCAGCAGGGCAACCTCGTCCTGCTCGTCGACAAGCGTTCTGCCCGTTATCCGTGGGAGTTGCTCGAGGATCGCTGGGGCAGCAGCCCGCGGCCGCCGGCGGTCAATTCCGGCATGATCCGCCAGTTCAAGACACGGAACTTCCGCGCCCGGCCGGCGCATGCACCGGACAATACGGCGCTGGTCATCGGCAACCCTGCACTCGGCCAGCCGCAGGATTTTGCTGACCTGCCAGGCGCCCGCGACGAGGCGCTCAGCGTCGCCAGCACGCTGGCCAACGCGGGCTACGACGTCAGCGACCGCATCGACGAGCGCACACCGGCCATCCTTGAGGCGCTGCATCGCGAAAAGTGGCGCATCCTCCACCTCGCCGGCCACGGCGTGCATGACTACAAGTCGGCAAAGATGACGGTAGCCCGCTCGGGCATGGTGATCGGCGCCGACACTATTCTGACGCCCGGCGACATCGACCAGATGCGCTGGGTGCCCGAACTGGTCTTTATCAACTGCTGCCACATCGGGCGCATGGACGGTCAGGGCAAGACCGAGCCGGGCATGCTCGCCGCCAATCTCGCCGAGCAGTTCATCAACATGGGCGTCAAGGCCGTGATCGCCGCTGGCTGGGCAGTCGACGACGCGGCAGGCAAAACCTTTGCAGAAGGCTTCTACCGGCGCATGGTGGCCGGCGAATTCTTCGGCGAGGCCGTGCGGGCCGCCCGCGAGGAGACTTTCGTTCTCTGCGACAACGTCAACACCTGGGGCGCCTATCAGTGCTACGGCGACCCGAACTATCGGCTGTCGCACGACGTCGTGGCCCGGCAGCGACGAGTACAACCCTACGCCACGCCGCACGAGCTCGTGGTGGACCTCGACAACCTGGCCAGTGAATTGCGCGACGGCCGTGACAGTTCCGACATCGCGGAACGCCTCGAACGGCGGATGAACCGCATTCCGGCCGAGCAGAAGAAGGGCTGGACGGCCCGTGCCGACGTTTCAGCGGCACTCGGCTTTGTCTGGGGCGAGGCTGCCGACTGGGAAAAAGGTATCGCCAGTCTGCGGAGCGCCATCGCCGCCGAAAGCGGGCATTGCACCGTGCGGGTCATCGAACAACTGGCCAATTTCGAGGTCCGGCTGGCTGGCCGCACCTGGCTGGCCACCGAGCCGGGCCAGCGCGACGAACAGCTGCGGGCCAAGCTGCGCCAAGCCATCGAGTTGGCGATCACCCGGCTGGCCGCGCTCGCCGACAGCGGCCCGACCAGCGAACGGCTGAGCCTGCTCGGCGCAGCCTACAAGCGGCTGGCGCTGATCGAAGCAGGTGACGGCGGACGCCGGGAAGCGCTGGTCAACATGGCCGAGCATTACCGCGACGCGTTTGTTCGCAAGGACAAAACCTACGCGCTCACCAATTGGGCCAGCGCCGCCCTGATGATTCGCCGCCTCTACCCGGATCAGCCGGTCGACCAGACGCCACTGACCGGGCTGGCCACGCTGGGCAAGGATATCGCCCGTCTGCGCAAGCGGCTGGAGAGCAGCAATGCGAGCGCTCCGAATTTCTGGGATAGCGCCAGCCTTGCCGATCTTGATTTCGTTCAGGCGATGGACGAAGCCGGTGCTGGCAAGAAGAGCAAGTCTGCGAGCACCGGTGATGCCGCCCGGCAGATCTACCGCCAGGCCGTTCAGCGCGGCGCCAGCGTGCGCGAGCGCTCTTCCGTCACCGAACATCTCGACTTCCTGCGTGCGCTGATCCCGGACGACGACCCCATCGCCGGGCTGATTGACCAGATCAAGGAGGACCTAGCATGACTACCCGCAAAGCCCCGGCCAAACCCCGTGCTCCACGCAAGGCATCGGCGGAAGCCAAGCCGTCGACCACGCCGGCAAGCAAAGCTGCAGCCAAATCCGGCGCCAAGCCGGCCAAGGCGTCTGCAAAACCCCGCAACTCCCGCGGGGTGCAAGAAAAAACAGTCGTCAAGCCGCGACCAACGACGCCCCCGGCTACTGTTGCCGCGACGCCGGCTGCACGATCGCGCAGCGCATCGCGATCTGCCACTTCCACGGTCGACCGGAAAAACACCCCGATTTCGGAATTCACGCTGGCCAATACCCGCCACGACACACGGGTTTCGCCCAACTTCCTGATCTATGAGCTGACCCGCTCGGAACTGGCCGACCGCCGTGGCATCCCGAACAATTTCGCTAGCGACAAGGAACTGCGCGCCGCCATCCATCTCGCCCGCGAAGTACTGCAGCCTATCCGCGACAAATTCGGCAGCTTCACACCGAACAGCGTTTTCCGCGGCCAGCCGCTCGAGCGCGCACTCAAGAACAAGCCGGCGAGCTGGCTGAGCACCAGCCAGCATTCGCGCGGCGAGGCCTGCGACATCGAGATTGTCGGCATGAGCACGCTGGCGCTGGCCGAATGGGCACGGGATAACCTCACATTCGACCAGATCATCTGCGAATGCTACGACCCGGCAAAAGGCCCGAACTCGGGCTGGGTGCACATCTCGCTCAAGGCGCCGGGCACGGGCGAAAACCGCCGGCAACTGCTGAGCTACATCGCCGACAACGGCAAGATGGTGTACGTACCCGGCCTTCGCGCCACCGCCATGGCCTGACACATGGCCGCTGGCAAGCTGTTCACGCTGCTGGTTATCGCCACGCTGCTGGCGCTGGTCGGCGCTTGGATCGTTGGGCGCAGTTACCGGAAAAGCATGCAGCGCCTCATGAAAGCGCCGGTCGCCGATGCGGCCGGCCACAGCGAGGAAGTTCAGCATCCCTTGCCGGTAGCGCGGCCAGCTATGTTTCCGTCGTACAACGACAACAATGAAGCCTACCGGCGCTTGCTGTTCTCATTTATCGGCCTGACGCTGATCATCGCGCTGACGCGAACGGTGATGACCCAATTCATCGCCGACGGGCCGATCACCCTCAAAACCGTTGCCACGCTCGGCGCCGCCTATGCTTGGCCAGTCCTGCCCGTGCTCGCGGTCATCGGTCGCTGGTCGCGTCTGCGTTTCATCGGCGCCATGCTGGGCTGGCTGATCTTTGCCATCCTGCTGCTCAGCTGGCGCACCAACGAAAACATCAGTTTCGCCCAGGTTGTCGGCTGGATGCTGTTCGATACCGGACTGCCGCTCATCGTCGTCACGGCGCTCTGCCTGGGGGGGGCCACGCGTGCCGTCGGGCCGTGGCTGGCTCCGCTGTTCATCGTCCTCAGTGGCGCATCGCAGCTCGGTCTCGATTTTCTGGGCGCCCTGGTCACTGCGGAAAGCCCGTTCGTCGTATGGCTGGCCGGCTGGATGGGGGCGACCACGGCCTTCACCCTGTTCGCCCTGCTTCCCTGGCTGATCGCCTGGTGGCCGGCCCGCGCGCTCGGTCGCTGGCTGGCCCACGCCTACCGCGAACGGCACATTTCGGAGCTTTTTTACCTGTTCACCGCAGTATGGACGATTGCCCTGATCGGCCCGGCGCTCGGCCTCATCGCATCACTTGGCTGGGGCGCGCTGGTCTGCTTTGCGCCACTGCTGTGGATTCCGCTCGGCGCCCTGCTCATGCAGCGGTTTGCCGCGCCTTCACTCGCCGGCAAGCCGCCTACCCTGCTCATCCTCCGGGTCTTCCAGCAGGATGCCAACGCCCAGTCCGTTTTCGACCGCGTCATCGAGCGCTGGCGCCTGAGCGGCAACACCGTGCTCATCGCCGGCACCGACCTGGCCGACCGCACCATCGATGCCGACGACGTGTTCACCTTTCTCGATGGCCGTCTGGGCGAACGCTTCATCGCGCGTGTGGCCGACATCGATACCCGTTTGCAGCAGTTCGAGTTCCAGCCCGACGTTGAGGGGCGCTACCGGGTCAATGAGTACTACTGCCACGACAACACCTGGCAGCAGGCGCTTGACCGGCTAGTCGGCATCAGTGACGTGGTGCTCATGGACCTGCGCAATTTCAAGGCGAAAAACGCCGGCTGCATCCATGAACTCGGGGTTCTGGCCAGGGCAAAAAACCTTGCCCGCGTTGTAATTCTGACCAACAGCGAGACCGAGCACGGCGCTGCCCAGGCGGCTGTGGCCAACGCCCCGGCCGGCCGCTTTGTCTGGATCGACGAGGGCGACAACCTCACGCCAGCCGACGTTCTTGCCGCCCTCTTCCATGCGACCGACCCGGCATCGCCAGGCAAGCCTGACGCCCGCAAAGTCGCATGAATCGGGGCGTCGGCGCCGACCGCCCGGTTTATAGCCAGGAGCACCGGCAGATCACCACCAGCGGAATCCCGTCTTCGCGTCCGGGAGTTTTTACTCCAGCGCGGTGATCGCCGGCAGGAATACTTCCGTCACCAGCACAGCCTGTCCATCCAGCCGGTGCAGTGAACGCCTTGCCCAAAGCGGCCCCCTCAGGGCGCATTGCGCTGCAGCGCGCCGATAGAGCGGATGGCGCTCGTCGATCCGAAGGTATTCGATTCGGCCACGCCGAAAACCGGGATACGAAAAAAGCAACGAGCCCAGCGAGCGACTGCCAAGCCCGGCCATCCAGCGGGTCATTCGACCACGGCTGCCAACAGCCATCGTTGTGTGGGCGAAGATGACAGGAACGCCATCACATTCGAGAATGACCTCGCGAACCCGGGCTAGGGATCGGCCGTGCTCATGCTCGGCAAGCGCCTTGCCCAGTCCGTCGCGAACAACGCGCACGCAAAAACGCTGGCAGTGTCGTTGGCAACGCGCTGTCAATGAACCTGGCTCGGTCAGCCAGCATTCGAGAATGGGGTCAGCCGGAACCGCGTTCGGACCAGGCCGCCATTTGCGTTGCTTCATTATTGCGGCCGCGGCGCCTTGTCCAGGCCGCCCAGTTTGACGCCGGGCTTGATGCCGCGCTGGGCAAACCAGCCGATATTCATCTCCAGCGCATAGCGGGCCGGGCGGCGGGCGCAATGATTGTCTTCGGTCTGCGGCTTCATGTCTTCGATGTTGATGATCTTGCCTTCGGCATCGACGAAAGCAACCGACAAGGGCAGCAGCGTGTTGCGCATCCACATGCAGTGGGTGTTTTCGTGGTTGAACACGAAAAGCATGCCGCGCTGCGCTGGCATTTCCCTGCGGTTCATGAGGCCGATCTGGCGATTCTGGTCGTTCGCAGCCACTTCGGCCTCAATACGGTGAAATCCTGCGGTCAATTCCATGACCGGCATGGCGCCCTGAGCCCAGACAGTGGCGCTCATGGCCAAACCAGCCAACAGGCCGACAGTTGTCTTATTCATTGAATTTTCCTTGCAAATCCTGGTAACTGCCGTCGATCTTGCGCCATTCACCCAGCGCCAGACCATCGAGCGTCGCCGACCCGATGGCTGCCCGTATGAGACGGAGCGTAGGATAACCGATGGCCGCCGTCATGCGCCGCACCTGGCGGTTCTTGCCTTCGGAAATGCGGATTTCGAGCCACGATGTCGGGATTGCGGCGCGAAAACGAATGGGCGGATCGCGCAGCCAGAGGCCGGGCGGCTCGGTCATCAGGCGTACCCTTGCCGGCTTGGCCGTGAAATCGGAAAGCGTGATGCCGGCGCGCAGCTGGTCGAGCGCCACCTCGTCCGGCAAGCCTTCGACCTGCGCCCAGTAGGTTTTTTCCAGCTTGTGTTTGGGGTCCGCGATCTTCGCCTGCAGCTTGCCGTCGTCGGTCAGGATCAACAGACCTTCGCTATCCGCATCAAGCCGGCCGGCGACGTAAACGTCCTTGACCGGAATGAACTCATCGAGCGCCCGCCACTTGCCTTCCGGCGTGAACTGACTGAGAACGCCATAGGGCTTGTTGAAGAATACGATGGAGGACACGAGGGTGCGCTATTGCGGGCTGGAGAGGTTTTCAATTTTCGCCGATTTTTCCGGTTGACCGTGGAATCGGTGCAAAAAGGCCAGCAGCCGACGACGTGAAGCATTTGGTGCCTTGGGCGAGAGTTTTGAGACTCGAACTCGGACAGCCAAGGCCATACAAATCAGCAGGTTGGAGCGGCGGTTAATCGGATGTCTACCACAAGACTACCACAGGATTCAGAGGCCAAAACGTTCGCCCAAACTTCATTAAAGTCAGAGTACGATGGCAGAGTTATTCCTGCACAACTAACTGTGGGTGTTGAGTCAGGTACCGGTGGACGAACTCAGAAAGGGGTAAATGATGAAAAAAGGTCCGATGGAGAAGCGTTACGTTTACGACGTAGAGAACCATCCAATGTCAGTAAGTGAAGAATCACGGGCAACGGAGTGGACAGACTCAGAAGTTCACCGCTTTCGTCTGAAGAAAGCTCAGGAAGAAGCGGCGCAACGAAAGCTAGCTTCGGAGAAGGCGCAGGGGAACTCATCGAAGGGTTAGTAACCCCGCCCCCGATAGGTCGCCTATCCCATTTTGAAAATGGCGAAAAAATCTGTGAGGGCACTTTGATTTGAAGTGAAACCGCACTTCCCCCGGTGCCCCCTCTCGTTCTCCATACGCCCCACCAAGAGTTTTCCTGCGCGTCCTGGCGCGGACCCTGAGACTCACAAGGTCAACGCTATTGCACCTAGAATCGATTTTCATGGCCTCAGGTATACGCACCTAGCCAAAACAGCCTTGCGTTCACTGTGGCGCGATCCTGAGGGCTTCCTGATTCCACTTGCCTTAGTATTTATTGGCGGCTTCTCACGACCATTGACCTACGCCTGACTTGGCTCACTCGTCTTGCCGCTCATCTGCTGCCTCTTTATCCTCAATCCGATTGAAGGTGTCCACTCAGGGTACAGCCTGACGCCACACCTGAACCTGACAGAATATGTGTCCAATCGAAGTTGATTTTCAATTCACTTGACACTATCGATTCTGCCTCTTAGACTTCGTCCTGACACATCATTCATCAGGAGAGCATCATGTCAGGGCAAAACGTCGGTTACCTCAGAGTAAGCACCATTGTCCAGAACACGGCCAGACAGCTTGACGGCGTAACGCTGGATAAAGTCTTCGAGGACAAGGCTAGTGGCAAGGACACTTCCCGCCCCCAACTTGAGGCTTGCCTGAATCACCTCCGAGAAAAGGACACGCTGCACATTCACAGCCTTGACCGCTTGGCCCGTAACTTGGACGACCTCCGCAAGATCATCAAGGAACTGACCGGGCGTGGTGTCGTGGTGAAGTCGCACAAGGAGGGACTGACCTTTACAGGTGACGATTCGCCGATGGCAAACCTACTGCTGTCGATGCTGGGGGCGGTGGCTGAATTTGAGCGTTCCATCATTCTTGAGCGGCAACGTGAGGGCATCGCTATTGCCAAGGCGGCAGGTGCCTACAAGGGCGGCAAGAAGAAAATGACCGAGGAGCAGACGCAGGAACTACGCCGAAGAGCGGCAGCCGGTGAGAAGAAAGCAGCCCTTGCGCGTGAATTCGGTATCAGCCGCGAAACGCTCTACGCCTACTTGAAGTAACCAAGGAGAGCGACATGGAACTGCTGATCGGGGTGGGCGTAGTGATTGTGGTCTTGATCCAGGTAGCGGGGGTTCTGGACTTGTCCGGTGTCTTCAAGGCGAGGAAAGGGTCACAAGACAAACGCTAAGGCACCGTAGAGCGCCTATCGTGACCTTGGGTTGACCAACCCTTGCCACGGCGTCGATAGTTAACTGCAGCGCGATACAGGCGACTCATAGTCCCTGACAATTAGCGCACACCATTGGGAAAGAGCCAAGGCGTCGATAGTCAAAATCGATTAACCCACACTCTTGGATAGATGAGTAATTTCTAGCAGTCCGGGGAACTCAAGTTGACTCAAAGCGACTCAGAACGATGAGTCGATTTTCACCGCCCAAATATTAGAGTTTGTTAATCAGCCCGCACTATCAGAAGGAGCAGCCGTTCCTTCGTGAGCAACCCATCAGGCCATCTCCGGTTATCCGCAGGTGGTCTTTTCATTTTGGAGAAGGTAATCGTATGCAGCATCAAAAATGTGTCTTCCGTAACTTCGCCCTCCCTGTCCCAACCTTCGACCATCTGAAGGAATTCCAGCGAGAGTACGAGCAGCAAAACAAAATTAAGCTGACCAACAGCCAGACGCTGGCAATCATCCTGCAGCAGCACAAGGAGCAACGCGAGGCGTCAGCATGACCGCCCCCGCTCTCAAGCGCCAAACGTTTGAGAACTTGGCTATCTGGAAGGTCAAGCGGTTCAGAGGAAAGCACCTTGTCGAGGAGTATTTGGATGTCACGACCGGCGAAATCTTTCCGGTACAAATCATCAAAGACCTCGGCATGAAGTCAATCCGACCAGAGGCCCAGATGCGTAGGCAAGTGAAGTTAAACAAGCTTCGCTACGAAGTGCGGATGTTCGCTACGTTCCTGCTGAAGTTCCGTAACAGGCTGGGGGGCTTCCTGATGCCGCTGGATGACTTGGTGCGATGGTACGGATGCCTCGAAGGTAAAGAACCGAAGCACATCCGCAGGTGTTGACGCTCGTTGAAAACTGACCAGAAAAGCGAGGTTGTGCGCGCTGAAAATTGACCAGGGTGATTAACTCGTCCGCTCATTTTTTGAGCAGGATTTTAGGAGATGATCACCATGAAGGATCTGGGAAGGATTC
>JAEUOG010000065.1 GCA_016790815.1 Dechloromonas sp. | reverse complement strand
ATGACCGCCCCCCAGGCGCTCATTGAGGCCATCGAGAAACTCGCTACGCCGCGCCGCAAGGCCCAGCGTGGCGCCCTGTCCGGCATAGTAAACGGCAAGCGCCTCGCCGATTCCCGACGAGGCGCCCGTGATGAAGACCTTGAACGTCAATTATTTCTTGCCAGCGCCCTTGCCAACCTTCTCGCTGCGCACCTTGGCTATGAGTTTGTCGGCGACGACCAGCTTTTCGCTGAGCGCCATGTCGCCCACCATGAATTTGCCATCGACTGCCAAAGCCGGCACCCCCTGAATCTTGTACGCCGCTGCCATCTGGTCTCCACGCTTGACCTTGCTCATGACACCGAAGGAGTTGAAGGCTTCGCCGAATTTCTTGGCATCAACCCCCTTCTTGACGACCCATTCGTTGAGCACTTTTTCGTCGAAAAGGCTGATACGCTCACCGTGAATAGCGCGAAAAACGTCCGCCTCAAGGCGATGCAGGTCGCCAGTAACCTCCAGTGCGTAGTAGAGCTTGGCGATGTTGGCCCAGGCAGCGCGACCGAAGGTGATCGGCACCTTTTTCACGACCACGTCGGCCGGCAGCTTGGCGGCCCAGGCGGTCAGCAGCGGGTTGAAATCGGCGCAGTGCGGGCATCCGTAACTGAAAAACTCAAGCACCTCAATCTTGGCAGGATCCTCTGTCGGCTGGGCCGGATTAACCGGCGTAAACGCGGCACCCTGAGCAAAAGATGGGATTGCCACGGTCAACCCAAGAACAAGGGCAAAAACGGAACCAACGAAACTGCGACGGGAATCTTTCATTCGCCACTCCTTATTTGGCAAGCTGTGCTTCGATGCCGGATTTGGCAAGTTCAGCACGCACTTTGTTCAATTCATCGATCTTCGTGTACGGGCCGACCCGAACCCGATAGAAGGTCTTGTCCTGGATCATCACCTGCTGGACAACAGCTTCTACACCCATAAACGCAAGCTTGGCTTTTTGGTTGTCAGCATCCTGCGCCGTGCTGAACGAACCGGCCTGCAGGAAGAGCGGCGTCTTCGATTCTTTGGGCTCTTCCTTCTTCACGTCGTCTTTCTTAGGCTCGTCCTTCTTCGGCTCTTCCTTTTTAGCGTCCGCTTTGGGCGCCTTGTCGGGCACGGCGTCTGCCTTGCCCGGCAGGATGTCGTAGAACTGGAAACGTTTTTCCGGAATCGGATCACCCGGCTTACCGGGCAACGCCAGCGGCTGGGCGGGTTGGCCGTTCTTGCCGTTGGCGCCTTCGCCCCGGGCTGGAGGCTGCGCCCTGTCCACAAAAGGCAGCGGCGACTTGTTCAGGTACCAGACGACGCCGGCCGCCAAAGCGACCCCGATGACGAGGCCAATAAACATGCCGACCAGCGTACCGCCAGCAGCTTTCTTTTTCGTAGGCTGACTCTTGCGGGGTTTCATATCGCGACTCATGGCAATTCCTTACATGGATTCCGGACAGCTCACGCCCAGAATGGCCAGCCCGTTGCGGATCGTCTGACGAACTGCAACAGCCAACGCAACGCGGGCATCGCGCAGCGCCGGATCGTCAACCAACATGCGCTCGGCGTTGTACCAGCCATGGAACTCGCCGGCCAGATCCTTGAGATAGAAAGCGATCAAGTGCGGCGCCAGCTCGCGGGCAGCGTTGTCGATGAGGTCGCGGAACTCGGTCAGCTTGCTGGCAATCGTCAGTTCGCGTGGGTTGCTGAGCAGGGAAAGGTCGGCATCTTCCAAGGTCGCCAACTCTCCGGCCCACTGATTGACCACGGAGCAGATGCGGGCGTGGGCGTACTGGATGTAATAGACCGGATTTTCGTTGGTCTGGCTCTTGGCCAGATCGAGGTCAAAATCGAGGTGCTGGTCCGACTTGCGCAGCGCGTAGAAGAAACGGCAGGCGTCGTTGCCGACTTCGCTGCGCAGCTCGCGCAGCGTGACGAACTCGCCCGAACGCGTCGACATCGAAGCCTTCTGGCCATTCCGATAGAGCACGGCAAACTGGACGAGGGCGACCTGCAGTTTCTTGGCATCGAGCCCGAGCGCGGTGATCGCCCCATTCACGCGGGAAATGTAGCCGTGATGATCGGCGCCCCAGATATTGATGACCTTGTCGAAACCACGCTCGAACTTGTTGAGGTGGTAGGCAATATCGGATGCGAAATAGGTGTAAAGACCATTCTCACGCTGGACAACCCGGTCCTTCTCGTCACCGAAGGTGGTGGACCTGAACCAGCGGGCACCGTTCTGCACGTAGAGATGACCGTTCTTTTCAAGCAGATCGACGCAACGCGCCACCAGCCCGGTGTCAAACAGTGCCTGCTCGGAGAACCAGACGTCGAAATGAACGCCGAACTCCTCCAGATCGTTGCGGCCGTCAGCCAGTTGCTCGGTCAGCGCGTGGCGGTGGACGTAAGTCCAATCCGGGCCAAGCAGTTCCTTGCCGCGAGCAATCAGCGCATCGAGTTGCTGCTCGCGCTGCTGCTTGGCTTCGTCGTCACTTCGCGTGGCATCCGGAAAACCCGGTGTGCCTGCCAGAACCGCTTCGGCGGGACGTACGTATTTGTCGCCGTGGGCGTGCTTCAACTGCGCTGCCATCTCGCGCACATACTCGCCCTGATAGCCATTGGGCGGGAAAGGCAGGCTGACGCCATGCTGATCCAGATAACGCAGCCAGGTCGACACGGCCAGAATGTCCATCTGCCGACCGGCATCATTGACGTAATACTCGCGGGTCACATCCCAGCCGGCAAAGGTCAGCAGGCTGGCCAGCGACGCGCCGTAAGCCGCGCCGCGCCCGTGTCCGACGTGAAGTGGGCCAGTCGGATTGGCCGATACGAACTCCACTTGTACTTTCTGCCAGCCACCCAGCGTAGACCGTCCGAAATTCTCGCCTTCGACGAGCGCCGCCTTGACGACACTGGTCTTGGCCCCGGCATCTAGCGTGAAATTGATGAAGCCCGCCCCGGCCACCTCAGCCTTGGTAACCAGTGCCGAAACCGGCAATTCGTTGACCAGTTGCTGGGCGATTTCGCGCGGATTTTTCTTCAGCGCCTTGGCCAATTGCATGGCAAGGTTGGTCGCGAAGTCACCGTGCGTTGGATCGCGCGGCCGCTCAAGCTGGATCTGGGTATCGGTTGCGCTCGGCGCAACACTGGCCAGCGCCTGTTGCAAAAGGTTGGTCAGCTGGGTTTTGACGTCTAGGGGCATTGATTTGGGGCGAAAAATTGCAAAACGTCGATTATACGCTGCCGATACGCAGTTATTTGGCCGGCGCGATAATCGCCGACCATGCCGCGAGCTTTTCCGCGTAGCTGCTGGCAGCATGGGCCGGGCTGGTCGAAGGCAGACGAATCAGCTGAAGATCCGCTCCTTGCAGCCCAGGCAGCACATGACGGCGAAAAGCAGCCTCAGCCACGCCTCCGTTGAAAAAAACGCGGGCAATGCTGCGGTTAACGGCAAAAAAAGCCGAAAAATCGTTCGCGCAAACGGTTTTTTTGACGATATCGGCATCGAGACTACCCGGACGCTCACCGGCAGCGATCACATCCCACAGCGCTATGCCTGCGGCGCAAAGACGTTGCAGGCGCTGCGAATAGGGCAGGGCAGGACCGGCACCCACCAGATCGCCCATGATCCGCCAGAAGGCATTCTGTTTATTGGCGTAATACTCCTGTGCCGCCAGGGAGGCCTTGCCGGGAAGACTGCCCAGAACCAGCACCTGAGCCGAAGGCGAGGCCACCGGCGGAAAACCATGACTCAGCGTCATCACGGATGACTGTCAGGCACCCATCACGCGGTTCTTGCCCGCTCGCTTGGCCAAATACATGGCTTGGTCAGCACGCCGGATGGCATCGGTCCCGGATTCATCCACGGCGAGCTGAGCGACGCCGGCACTGAACGTGATCAGAATCTTCTCGTTTCCAGCCATGTAAATGGCTTTTGTTAACTCCCGCTGCAGTCGGGCCATGACCTCGATGCCCTGCTCAATCCTGGTATCAGGCATCAGCACTACAAACTCTTCGCCGCCGTAGCGTGCCAGCGTATCGCTCGGACGCATGCTGCGCCGAGCCACCTCTGCCAGGTGAACAAGGGCGCGGTCACCGGCCTCGTGCCCCAGACGATCATTGAGCTTCTTGAAATTGTCGATATCGAGCAGACTGACCGAGAGGGGCGTGTCCTTGCGCCGCATGTCAGATATCTCCCGCTCCATGGCCTCCTCCAGACCCTTGCGGTTCAACGCATCGGTCAGCGGGTCATGGCGGGCGAGGGCACTGGCGTTGTCGAGCTCCTGATGCAACTGCCGGAGCTCCGTCTCGGTCACTGTGACTTTTTCCTGCAAACTTTTCAGCTGCTCGCGCGACTGCGCGGTCTCCTCGGCCATCGCGTGGGTTGCCTGGATGACATCGTCGAGCAGCGGCCGGAGATCATCGAGACTGGAGACCTTTTCGATCTGGCGGGCGCTTTCTTCAATGTGTTCCTCATATGCACTACTGGAGCGATTCATCACGCCCAGCCGCTCGATGAACTCGGCAAGCATGTGGCGCATTTCCGCCTGCGCCTCGACAGCCCGCGACTTCGCCCGCCCCTGCTTCTCCATGACATCCCGCAGCCGGCGTTCCATTTCATCGAGGTGGCGCAGGGTCAACGGGGGTGCCACGCTGGCAAGCAGTCCGTCAATCTGGCCCTTGAGCCAACTGTCGTCTGTACTCAACTCGCCGATATTCTGAATAATCAGGTGCAACAGCTTGAGCAGCAAATTCTTGATCTCAAGCTGCTCTTCTGAAGCAAACACTGCCTGATGAACCACGCTACCCAGAAGGGCTTGCGCCGAGGCAATCTCGACCACCGGCTGCCGAAGCCGCTCGATCAACTCGCATGACACGCCGACAACGCGCGATTGCTCATCGCCCAATGCCGGAAGTACGGCTTCAACGAACCGCGCCAACTTGCCCGCAAATTCGACTGGCAAGACCATCAAGGGTGCATGAACCACGTCCTGGTGTGCACGCTCACCAGCCATAGCAAAAGTACTCAAGGCCTCCTTGACCCCCTGCCAACTACGTCGCGCTATGGCCGTGGAAAATTTGTCGAGCTGCATTTCCTGCGTCTCGTTCCGAGCCGACAACCCGCCGAGCAGCTCGCGCAGTTGCACCTCAGGAAACAGAGGCAGATTCGGCAATTCCGCGATTTCGTTATAGCACGCCTGATAATTGGCCGGCGTTGGGGCCAATTGTCGAATAGCAAGGCGCTTTAGCGCCTCGCGAGCGATATCAGAGGGATTTTTCGGATCGATCATTGCGACTTCGGAAACTTTCTGATGGCGAGGCAAGGCGCCGACTGGCTTGAATGCTGAGTTTATCCTATAGCCGACCGCTTCTTGCAAGTTCATCTACATTCCACCGCCAAACTCGCCCAATCGCAATTCGGCGGGGCGCAACCCCTGTTGGCGTGTTAACATGCTCGTTTAGCGATTTTGCCCGGCCCGGCCGGCGTTTACTGTCCACATGCGCCTCTTTCGTTTGCTCAAGATCGCCTCCGTCGCGAGCCGTTTCGGCCTTGACGAAATGGTGCTCGAACACGAACCGAGCGGCCGTCTCGTACGCCTCGCCAATGCCTTGCAATTCTGGCGCGACCTGTCGACACCACGCGCCGTTCGCCTGCGCCTCGCGCTTGAATCGCTCGGGCCGATTTTCGTCAAGTTCGGCCAGGTACTATCCACTCGGCGCGACCTCATGCCGACAGACATCGCAGACGAACTCGCCAAACTTCAGGATCGCGTCCCACCATTTGCCTCCGATCTTGCTCTGGCGGAAATTGAAAAAGCCTACGGCCGGCCGGCCAGCCAAGTTTTTGCGGAATTCGACCCGACACCCATCGCCTCGGCCTCGATCGCCCAAGTCCATTTCGCGAGACTGCATGCGGCTGACGGCGGCCATGATGTTGCCGTCAAGATACTGCGCCCCAACATGCTCTCGGTCATCGAACACGACCTGGCGCTCATGGACAGCCTGGCCATGTTGCTCGAAAAGTTATGGGCTGACGGCAAGCGTCTCAAGCCGCGCGAAGTCGTTGCCGAGTTTGCCAAGTATCTGCGCGACGAGCTCGATCTCATGCGCGAAGCCGCCAACGCCTCGCAATTGCGCCGCAATTTCACGGACTCCAGTCTGCTTGTCGTCCCCGAGGTTCACTGGGATTTCTGCACGTCGACCGTGATGGTCATGGAGCGGATGAGGGGCACGCCGATCTCGCAGATCGACAGGCTCCGCGCTGATGGGATCGATCTTTCCAAGCTCTCGGCTGCCGGCGTCGAAATTTTCTTCACGCAGGTTTTCCGCGATGGCTTCTTCCATGCCGACATGCACCCGGGGAACATTTTTGTCGCCCCGGATGGTCGTTACATCGCGCTCGACTTCGGCATCGTCGGCACACTGACCGATTCCGACAAGAACTACCTGGCTCAGAATTTCCTCGCCTTCTTCCGTCGAGACTACAAGCGCGTCGCCGAAGCGCACATCGAATCTGGCTGGGCGCCGAAAGATACCCGTGTCGACGAGTTCGAGGCTGCCATACGCGCTGTCTGCGAACCGATCTTCGACCGTCCGCTCAAGGACATTTCCTTTGGCAAGGTGCTGCTCCGGCTATTCCAGACCTCGCGCCGCTTCAACGTCGAGATACAGCCGCAACTGGTCATGCTGCAAAAGACCTTGCTCAATATCGAAGGCCTCGGTCGCCAGCTTGATCCCGAACTCGACTTGTGGACCACCGCGAAGCCTTTCCTCGAACGGTGGATGAGCGAGCAGATCGGCTGGCGCGGACTTCTCCGCAGTTTCAAACAGGAAGCGCCCTATCTGGCGCGCACCATACCGCAGTTGCCACGCCTTGTTCATCAGGCACTGGCTCAGCCAGCCAAGACCGATCTGCAACCGCAGATCGATCGCCTGATTGCCGTTCAGAAGCAACAGAATCGCTGGCTGGCCATCATCGCATTGCTTCTTGCCTTGCTTGTCAGCGCCCTGTTTGCCTGACCGCCGATGGCCGTAGTCAACCTTACCACCTTTACCGAAGAGAACATCGCCGAGTGGTTTGCCACGCGCGACATCAACAAGGCTCGGCCTTACGTTGACCTGGTAGGGGAGCTGACCATCGATGGCAGCCAGATGCGAGCCCTCGTGCCAGGTTCATCTCCCGAGCCCTATGTGGCACAGGCTTACCTGAGTCAGGCCCAGAGCGGCGAAATGACCGTGATAAGCCGCTGCACCTGTTCAGTGGGCAAGCATTGCAAACACGTAGCTGCGATGCTGCTCAAGGCCATCGAAGACCGGAACCCGAAGGAACACGTCAGCGGCAGCGCCCTGTCCTGGCTTGAAGACCTGCGCCGCGTCTCGGTCGCCGTGGCAAAAAAGAAGGCGCGGCCCGCCAGCGCCCGCCAACAACTGTTCTACATCCTGAAGTGGACCGCGGACAAGCGCCAGTTCGGCATCGAGATCCGCAAGGGAAAATATCCGGAGAGCGCGGAGGAGTGGTGGAAGGTAGACCGTGCGCTGATCACGCCACCGCAGTTCGTCAATGAAGAAGACCTCGGCATCCTCCGCCTGATCTGGGCTGACCGCGGCCACGAAACTGGTTTGCGGGCCTTCGGCCTTGGCCCCAAGAATGGCGCTGAAATCCTGCAGCGCATGGCGGCCAGCCACCGACTGTACCCGGAGGACGATCTCGGCCTGCCGCTCAACGCCGGCCCGACCCGGCCAGCGAGCGTCGGCTGGCAGGTTGATGGCATGGGTTTCCAGCGCCCCCACCTGAAACCGGAGCCTTCGGCGGAAATGATCGTTGCAGTGGCCCCGCCGTGGTACATCGACCTGGCCGAGGGCGAAGCCGGACCACTCGAAGTGACCGGCAATCCGGACGTAATCCACCGTTTATTCACGCTGCCGCCGCTCTCCGCCAACGAAGCAGCGCTGGTGGCTGAAGCGCTTTCCGAACTGGCACCCGATCTGCCACTGCCTGGCTCCGATGCCGGTGCCCGGCTGCGTCTTGTCGATGCGCCATTAATCCCCATCCTTCAGCTCGAAACCCTGCACACGCATGGCCATCGGGCCTGGCGAGGTTACCCGCAGAATTTCGGCGGTGGCCCCTTCGATGTTGCCAAGGTCATTTTTCGCTACGGCGATGCCGATGTGCGCCCAGAAGAGAAGAGCGAATTCATCACCCTGCCCGAAGGCGAAACCATCCGCCTCAAACGGCGCCCTGACGATGAAGCCAGGTCGCTGACGGCACTTGATGCCTGTGGACTGCAAAAAATCCCCGGGCACACGCTGCACACGTTCGGCAGCCCGCCGGAGGGCATTTACGGCCTGGCCGAAGAAGCCAGTTGGGTACCGTTCATGCAGGATGGCGCCCAAAGGCTGAAGGACGCCGGCTGGCAGGTCGAATTCCCTGAGGATTTCCGTCACCACGTCATCGAAGTCGATGGCTGGGAAGCCGAGCTGTACGAGGCCGACAACGGCTGGTTCAACCTCGACATGGGCATCATGGTCGAAGGCGAGCGCCTGCCACTGGCCCCGTTGCTGGCCAATCTTTTCCGAACCGATCCGCGGTGGCTGGAAGCGGCTGAACTCGAACGCATTCCTGACGACGAGGGCATAGATCTTTACACCGCACGTGGCAAGCGCCTGCGTGTCCCTGCCGGGCGCCTGAAGCCGCTGGCTGCAACCCTGATCGATCTGTTCGACGGCTTTGCTGGTGGCAACACTCTGCGCCTGTCGCGCTTCGATGCGCCACGTCTGGCCGAACTCTCGGATATCAGCCGCTGGCAGTTCCGCGGCCAGAGCGACATCATGGCGCTGGCCGAGCGACTGATCAAGGCGCAGGGCATTGGCGATGTCGCGCCGCCGGCCGGCTTCAAGCTGGAGCTGCGACCTTACCAGAGAGAAGGCCTGGCCTGGCTGCAGTTCCTGCGCGAGCATGAACTCTCCGGCATCCTCGCCGACGACATGGGCCTCGGCAAAACGGCGCAGACGCTGGCCCATTTGCTGCTCGAGAAAGAAGCCGGGCGACTCGACAAGCCGGCGCTGATCATCCTGCCGACATCGCTGATTTTTAACTGGAAGAACGAGGCGGCACGTTTTGCCCCCGACCTCAAGGTGCTTTCTCTGCACGGCCCGGAACGCAAAGCCCGCTTCCCGGAAATCATGCAGCACGACGTGGTGCTGACGACCTATCCGCTACTCTGGCGCGATGCCGACGAGTTGATGCAGCACAGCTACCATCTGCTCATTCTCGACGAGGCGCAGACGGTCAAGAACGCCCAAAGCCAGAGCGCCGAGGCTGTCCGCAAGGTCGATGCGCGGCATCGCCTGTGCCTGACCGGTACGCCACTGGAGAACCATCTCGGCGAACTGTGGAGCCAGTTCGACTTCCTGCTACCCGGCTTTCTCGGTAGCAGCAAGCAGTTCACCCGCCACTGGCGGACGCCGATCGAGAAACAGGGTGATCTCCGCCGCCGCACATTGCTCGCCCGGCGCATCCGCCCCTTCATCTTGCGTCGCAAGAAGGAAGATGTCGCCCAGGAACTGCCGCCGAAAACCATCATCATTCGCAGCGTCGAACTCGAAGGCGCCCAGCGCGATCTTTATGAAACGGTGCGGGCGGCGATGGACGCCAAGGTGCGCGATGAAATCGCCAGCCGTGGCTTTGCGCGCAGCCAGATCGTCATCCTCGATGCCCTGCTCAAACTGCGCCAGGTCTGCTGTGACCCACGCCTCGTCAAGGCCACAGCAGCCCGCAAGGTAACGGAGCGCGCCAAGCTAGATCTGCTCATGGCGATGCTCCCCGAACTGGTCGACGAGGGGCGCAAGGTTCTCGTGTTCTCGCAATTCACCAGCATGCTGGCGCTCATCGAGCATGAACTGGACAAGGCGGATATCGCGTACGTCACCCTGACTGGCGATACGGTTGATCGCGAAGTGCCGATCCGCCGCTTCCAGGATGGGGAAGTACCGATCTTCCTGATCAGCCTTAAGGCCGGCGGTGTGGGCCTTAATCTCACGGCCGCCGACACCGTGATCCACTACGATCCGTGGTGGAATCCGGCGGTTGAAAACCAGGCCACCGACCGCGCCCACCGTCTCGGCCAAGACAAGCCGGTGTTCGTATACAAACTGATCGTCAGCGGTAGCATCGAAGAGAAAATCCTGGCGCTGCAGGAGCGCAAGGCCGAACTGGCTGCGGGCATCCTCTCCGACGACTATCGTGTCGACGTCAAATTCGGAACCGACGATCTCGCGGCGCTGTTTGAGCCCTTGCCAGACTAGGTTTATTGGCCTTTTTTCCGCGTCGACCGCAGGTGACGGACATCGCATACAATAACCCAATCAGATATTGCTAATACAGAAATCCCCATGCGCCGGTCTACCGTTCTGCTCTGCTTCGCACTTGCTGCCACTTCCGCTCAGGCTGAAGAGTGGATTGCCAAAAGAAAGATCGCCAGCAGCTTCGCTGATGCCCGCGACGCCGTTGTCATGGCCATCGAAAACCGCGGCCTGGTGATCAACTACGTCTCGCATATGGCTGACATGCTGAATCGCACCGGCGCCGATCTCGGGGCAACGCGCCAGATATTCGGGCAGGCTGAAGTCATCGAATTCTGCTCGGCCAGTCTGTCGCGAAAAATGATGGAACTCGATCCGCACAACATCGTACTCTGCCCCTTCGCGATTTCGATCTACACCCTGCCGGGCGAAAAGAACGTCACATGGCTATCCTATCGGCAACCCAGCGGGGCTGCGGCACCACTCGTCGCGCCACTGCTCCGGGAAATCATTGCCGAAGCAGGAAATTAAGAGCACAAATCTGGCCGTATTTGCCGGTTGACCGTGGAAGGTGAGCTCCAGGAGCCCTCGAAGCCTGTTGAAGCAAGAGACAAGCAGAGAACAGGGCAATCTTGCCTTCAACCCCGGATCGCCAATTCGAGGCAACTCCCTCCATGTCCCTGCACAACCGGAAAAACGCTTGGCACTCAAGCGCTATAGGCAGCCGATCCCACGCGTTCGATCAGGCCGTTGAGCGCATAACGCACCGATTGCATACGAACTGAAGCCCGATCGCCGCTGAAATGACAGGTCTGTGCCTCGCATCCGCCCTCCTTGCGTGCCCAGGCGAAGCAAACCGTTCCCACCGGTTTTTCCGGCGATCCGCCGCTCGGCCCTGCTATGCCGGTAATCGCCGCCGACCAGTCGGCCCGGCTGTGATCCAGGACACCCTGAGCCATGGCCCGTGCCACGGATTCCGAAACGGCGCCATGGCGCTCCAGCGTACTATCGGAAACGCCAAGCATGTCCACCTTCGCAGCATTGGAATAAGTAACGAACCCTCGGTCGAACCATGTCGAGCTGCCGGCAATCGCCGTCACCGACTGGGCAAGCCAGCCGCCCGTACACGACTCGGCAGCCGCCAGCCACTCACCCCGCTCGATCAGCAGGCGGCCAAGACGTTCGGCAAGCGTTTCCAGTTCAGACATAATCCCAATCCTAGCATGTGACCAACAACCAATGCCCACCCCGACATCACCCGAAGTTCACGAACTGATTACTGGCGTCATCCTTGCAGGCGGACTAGGAACACGCATGGGTGGCGTAGACAAGGGATTACAACTCTACGCTGGAAAACCACTGGTCTGGCACGTTGCCAACCGCCTGGCTCCCCAGGTGGACAACCTGCTGATCAACGCCAATCGCAGCAAAACTGAGTACGCGGCGTTCGGATATCCATTGCTGGCCGACCATATCCCCGGCTTTGCCGGACCACTGGCCGGCCTGCACGCAGCCCTGAGCGCTGCCAGCACCCCGCTCGTGCTCACCGCCCCCTGTGACTCACCCAGACTGCCACTCGATCTGGCCAGCAGGATGCATGGCGCCCTGCAGCGCGCCAATGCAAACATGGCGATCGCCCGGGCTGGCGAGCGCCTGCACCCGGTTTTCTGCCTGTGCCGCCGCACGCTGCATGGAGAACTGGAAGCCTATCTCGCGAGCGGTAGCCGCAAGGTAGCCGCATGGTGTGCCGAGATGGGTGCCATCGAGGTAGATTTTTCCGACCAAGGTCCAGCCTTCGGTAATTTCAATACGCTGGACGATCTCGCGAATAGCTGAGCACGGCAAGCTCACCCAAAATTCGCGAAAAACCTGTGGAAGACCGATATTGCACCGCAGCAAAATATGGCTATACTCGCGCCGCAGTAACCATAATTGTCCATAAATCGAGAACAGCCATGAACGTCAAAATTCATTACCGCATTACCCAGGACCGCGCCGGCATCCCTCAGGACTTCGCAGGTGCCCGGCACTTTGTAGTCAGCGATGGCGAAGCCATTGAAGACATCGCCATGCACCAACTGGCAACGGACTATCAGGTGCCAAAAAGCGCCGTAGAGATCTCCCGCATCGAGAGCTAACCCGCAGACCCAGCCTGTGGCCATCAGCACGGCACGCCGAAAGGCGTTTCCGTGCTTTTTTACGCCCGTTCTTTTGACTGGCTGCGCGGCTCAGCCACATTTAGTTACAGAGAGCTACGAAAGCACGACAGACATCGAGAGGTAGGGCCCCTACACTGTAGTTGTGCATTGACCCCCTCCTCTCGGAACTCCCCCTTTCGAGAATTTCAACCCCGCCTCTGGCGGGGTTTTTTTTGCTCAGTCACGGCGTCAGGCCGTTATAATGGTGGTTTTAAACATTGCACTGGGGTCTTGAGCATGGCCGAGCAACATTCTTCCAAGAGCATCATGTGGGTAACGATCATCGTTGCCATCGTTCTGATCGCTATCGTTTACGCGCTGACCGTCAACAAAGGCAGCTCTACCGTGAATGCTAGCAACGCTAGCGACGAAGCAGACATTCGCATTCAACCCGTTGCCAAGTTTGAACTGGCCAAGGCCGAAGCCCCCGTTGCCAGCGGCCCGCGCGATGGCGCAACAATTTACAACACGGTCTGTGGCGCCTGCCACAACACCGGCGCTGCCGGCGCTCCTAAGATCGAAGACAAGGCTGCCTGGGGGCCGCGTCTGGCCAGTGGCAAGGATGCGCTGATCAAGAGCGTCACCAACGGCAAGGGAGCGATGCCCGCCAAGGGTGGCGCCACGCTGTCCGACGACGAAATCAAAAGTGTCGTCGAATACGTGATGGGCAAGGTCAAGTAAGCCGCATTGCACCATTCAAGGGAGGCTGCGGCCTCCCTTTTTCGTGAACGAAAAAAGGGCGCCTTTTGGGCGCCCCGGTCAGCGCAATTTTTGGAGGGTTGCAGCGGACTCGTTGACAAATCCTTACTTCTTGACTGCTTCGGCAACCTTGGCTGCTTCCGGGGCGGCAGCAGGTGCTGCGGCGGCCGGGGCTGGCTTGGCAGCCTTCTTCGTTTTCTTGGCCTTGGCGACCGGCTTGGCAGCGGGTTTGGCTTGTTCCGGCTTCACTTCTGGCGCGGCGGCGGCTGGCTTGGCGTCAGGGCTCTTGGCTTCTTCGGCAACCTTCGGTGCTTCGGCTTTCACGGCAGCGGTCGGAGCCTTGACTGCATCGACTGCCTTCGGCGCTTCCTTGACAGCCGCGGCAACCGGGGCAGCTGCAGCCTTGACTTCGGCAGCGGCCGGCTTCATGTCAGCGGCGTGGGCAACACCGAAAGCGGTGGCGAGGATGATGGCGACGAGTTGTTTGGTCATTTTTTGTTTCTCCAGTGTTGTTGTATCGGCATAGCAAGATTGCGCTGCCTTGTGCCGAATAACGCGACTGGTTGCAGCCCGGATGTCATAAGCCGGGTAACCCGTTGTAACGTAGTGTCACCAAGCGGTTAGCGCTTGTTTCCAGCCAGCATGGCCTTCATGGCGTCAAGGCGGGCACTGCCGGTAGCCTTGCTGGGCGGGGCATCCTGCTTGCCGCCGGAGAATCGCACATCTTCCTTGCCCATTTCGTCGATGAAGCGTGACGGCTCGCAGGGAACGAATTCGCGGGCCTGTTTACGACGTTCGCAGTAGGAGATGTTCAGCGTGTATTGAGCGCGTGTGATGCCAACATACATGAGGCGTCGCTCTTCCTCGAGCTTGACGGGATCGACCGATTCGCGGTGCGGCAGGATGCCTTCCTCGACGCCGACCAGGAACACATGTTTGTATTCCAGCCCCTTGGCCGCGTGCAGGGTGGATAACTGCACGGCGTCATAATCTTCGTCGTTCTGCTTGTCGAGCATGTTGATGAGCGCAATGCTCTGGGTCAGATCAACCAGCGTCTTGTCGTCGAGCTCTCCTTTCTTGTTGAGCCAGTTGGCGAATTCACAGACATTGGCCCAGCGCGTCTGCGCCGTGCGCTCCTCTTCGTGGTCGTAGAGGTAGGTTTCGTAGTCGATGGCCTTGAGCAGATCAGGCAGAACCTGATGCGCCGGCTCCTTCGTGGCCCTGAACTGGGTACGGTTGATGAAGTTGCAGAATTCGAGCAAAGGTTCGAGTTGACGGTGCTGGACGCGGTGCGCAAAGCCCTCTTCAAAGGCAGCCTGGAACAGGGAGACATGGCGCTCGCCGGCATAGATGCCGAGCACCTGCAGCGTTGCCGCGCCGATGCCGCGCTTGGGCGTGGTGGCGGCGCGGATGAAAGCCGGGTCGTCGTCTTCGTTGGCGAGGAGACGCAGGTAGGCCGTGATGTCCTTGATTTCTGCCTTGTCGAAAAAGGATTTTCCGCCCGACAGCAGGTAGGGGATACGGTGGTCGCGCAGATACTCCTCGAAAATCCGGGCCTGGTGGTTAGAGCGGTACAGGATGGCGTAATCCTTGAACTTGGCGCGATGCTCAAACTTGTGCGCCTGCAGTTTCATGACCACGCCTTCAGCCTCGGCGTCGTTGTCACGGCAGGCGGTCACGGAAATCTGTTCGCCGTGGCCGAGATCGGACCACAGCTTCTTGTCGAACAGCTTTTCGTTGTGTGAGATGACGTTGTTGGCGGCCTTGAGGATTCTTACGGTCGACCGGTAATTTTGCTCGAGTTTGATGACCTTCAAGGCGGGAAACTCGGTCGGCAGCTTCTTGAGATTCTCGATGTCGGCGCCACGCCAGCCGTAGATCGCCTGGTCGTCGTCGCCCACCGCCGTAAACTGGGCGCGGACGCCGGTCAGCAGCTTGAGCAACTGGTACTGGCAGGCGTTGGTGTCCTGGTATTCATCGACCAGCAGGTAGCGCAGGCGGTTCTGCCACTTGTCGGCGATTTCCGGATGCTCGCTGAACAGCTTGACCGGCAGACCGATGAGGTCATCGAAATCGACTGCCTGATAGGCCTTGAGCGTCGCTTCGTAGGACAGGAAGGCGTGGGCGGCGAGCTTTTGATGTTCGTCGATGGCGAGGTGGCGCGCAGCCTCGGGTGAGATCAACCCGTTTTTCCAGTTGGAAATGGTCGACTGGACGATACGCAGCGTCGCCTTGTCGACCGTCCCGGCTGCATCGCCAATGATGCCGGCGCAATCGGCCGAATCGAAAATCGAGAAGCGCGGCTTGTAGCCCAGCGCCCTGGCTTCTTCGCGCAGGATGCGCACGCCGAGCGAATGAAACGTCGAAATCTGCAACTCGTCGGCCTGTTGCTTGGAAAGCAGCTTGCCGATGCGCTCCTGCATTTCCTTCGCGGCCTTGTTGGTGAAGGTGATGGCGGCGATATTCCGCGGATTGAAGCCGCAGCTCTGCACCAGATAGGCGATTTTTTGCGTGATCACCCGCGTCTTGCCCGAGCCGGCACCAGCCAGCACCAGCAGGGGGCCGTCGAGGTAGTGGATCGCTTGGCGTTGCGGTTGATTGAGGCCGGACATGACTCTGCAAATGACGGCGCCCCGACGAGGCGGGGCGCACTGGATAGGTTGCCTTGATTTTAACTCAGGGCGGCAGATGTGAATATTGGCCGTTTTTTCGGGTTGACCGTGGAAGGCGCGTCAAACGGTGTCGTCGATGCCTATCAGGCGGTCCAGAGCCACACCGGGCTTGATCAGGCTGTCCGTGCCGACGTCCATTTCCAGCAATTGTGCCGCCACCTCGCGCGCGCCCTGCATAACGCGCTCTTCGCCATGAAAATCGCCTACGGCAGCGGGCTCTATCTCGGCGATCTCCTGCATCAGGCTGCGCTGGCGATCTCCTTCGATGCCTTCCATGACCTCAACCCGCCTGATCCGTTCATTGTCGAGCGGACGCACGCGCTCACTCGATACGCGAGTGGGTTGTTGCGTGGTACTAGACAAACTGGTCAGTTTCATTGGGGACTCCTTGCCCCAATTACGGCATTTAATTCAAACGACTTTAATTCAGGGCGCCGAAAACGTTCTTGAGCAGATCGCTGCCAGCACCCATCGGGTTGGCGCGTAGCTTCTTCTCTTCTTCCGCAATCATCAGGAAGAGGCCATCCATGGCCTTCTGCGTCACATAGCTATCGACATCAGCGTTCTGCTTATCGACGAGTCCCGCACTGGCGGCCTTGCCGGCAAACTTGTTGTACTGGTCGGCCAGCTTGAGCTTGGCGGTTTCCTTCTTGACGATGGGCTTGAACTTGGCAGTCAGCTGATCCGTGGATGAGCGCTTGAAATATTGCGTCACGCTGTCCTCGCCGCCCGTCAGGATATCCTTGGCATCCTTGACGCTCATCTTCTTGATCGAATCGGTGAGGATGGGCTTGGCTTCGGCAACGGCATTTTCGGCCGCACGATTCATCGTTTCGACCAGCTGGTCGGCCTGCTTGCCCATGCCGAACATGCGCAGCGCCGAATCGGCCTTTTCCAGATAACCCGGCAGCTTGATCTTGACCTTGTCGTTACCCATGAAGCCACCGCTCTTGCCAAGGGAGGAAACAGCGTAGTCGGCGCCCTTGGCCAGCGCCTCCTTGACACCGGCGCTGGCATCGCCGCTTGAAATGGCATCGAGTGCGCCGGCCTGAGCCAGTGCTGCGGTCAACGTGAAAGAAAGGGCAAAAACGGCTTTCATCATGCGGCGCATGGCTGTCTCCTTTGGGGGTCAAACGATGTCGAGGTGACCGATGCCGGTCGATAGATCACGGTCCTTCGATTCCTTGCCATTCAGCTTGATCTGCAGACGCAGGTCGTTCAGCGAATCGGCGTTACGCAACGCATCTTCGTACGTGATCTTGCCGGCCTCGTAGAGATCGAAAAGCGCCTGGTCGAAGGTCTGCATGCCAAGTTCGCGGGATTTCTTCATGATCTCCTTGATCTCGTGGACATCGCCCTTGAAGATCAGGTCGGAAATGAGCGGCGAGTTGAGCATCACCTCGATCGCAGCCATCCGCCCCTTGCCATCCTTCTTGGGGAGCAGGCGTTGCGACACCATGGCGCGCAGGTTGAGCGAGAGATCCATGAGCAATTGCTGGCGACGCTCTTCCGGGAAGAAGTTGATGATCCGGTCGATTGCCTGATTGGCGCTGTTTGCGTGGAGGGTGGCCAGACAAAGGTGGCCGGTTTCGGCGAATGCGATCGCGTAGTCCATGGTGTTACGGTCGCGGATCTCACCCATCAGGATGACGTCCGGCGCCTGGCGCAACGTGTTTTTCAGGGCTGGCGCCCAGTCATCGGTATCGACCCCGACCTCGCGCTGCGTCACGATGCAGTTCTTGTGATCGTGCACATACTCGATGGGATCTTCGATCGTGATGATGTGGCCATAGGAGTTTTCGTTGCGGTAATCGACCAGCGCCGCCAACGAAGTCGTCTTGCCGGTACCGGTGCCGCCAACGAAGATGATCAGTCCGCGCTTCGTCATCGCCAGATCCTTGAGGACCGGCGGCAAAAGCAACTCGTCCAGGGTGGGGATAGTCATGTTGATCGTACGGCAGACCACCCCGACCCGACCCTGCTGGACCAGCGCATTGACCCGGAAACGGCCGATGCTGGCCGGCGAAATGGCGAAATTGCACTCCTTGGTTGCCTCGAACTCGGCAGCCTGACGGTCGTTCATGATGGCGCGTGCGAGTTCGGCCGTATGCTGCGGCGTCAGAATCTGGTTCGATACCGGCGTAATCTTGCCGTCGATCTTGATCGCCGGCGGGAAACCGGCCGTAATGAACAGATCGGATCCTTTTTTCTGCGACATCAGGCGCAAAAGATCGTGCATGAATTTCATTGCCTGATCGCGTTCCATTCTTTCCCCTCGTGTATTTTTTCAAGCACCCGGATCAAGCCGGGAAGGTGTCCTTGTTGGCTGCCCGGAAGCGCGCTTCCGCACTCGACACGACATTGCGCCGTACCAGATCGACGAGGTTCTGATCCAGCGTCTGCATGCCGAAGTTCTGGCCGGTCTGAATCGCCGAATACATCTGGGCGACCTTGTTTTCGCGGATCAAATTGCGGATGGCCGGGGTGCCGATCATGATCTCGTGCGCCGCGACCCGCCCGGAACCGTCCTTGGTTTTCATGAGCGTCTGCGAAATGACCGCACGCAGCGATTCGGACAACATTGAGCGGACCATTTCCTTTTCCGCCGCCGGGAAGACATCGACGATACGGTCAACCGTCTTCGCAGCCGACGAGGTGTGCAGGGTGCCGAATACGAGGTGGCCGGTTTCAGCAGCGGACAGGGCGAGACGAATGGTTTCGAGGTCGCGCATTTCGCCGACCAGGATGACGTCCGGATCTTCACGCAGGGCCGCGCGCAGGGCGTTGGAGAACGACAGCGTATGCGGCCCGACTTCGCGCTGGTTGATCAGGCACTTTTTCGATTCGTGCACGAATTCGATTGGATCCTCGACCGTCAGGATGTGACCGTAATCGTTTTCATTGACATGATTGACCATCGCCGCCAGCGTCGTCGATTTGCCGGAACCCGTCGGCCCGGTGCACAGCACGATGCCACGCGGATACTCGGAAATTTCCTTGAAAATCTTCGGGCAGTTCAACTCTTCGAGTGTCAGAACCTTGGTCGGAATGGTCCGGAACACAGCACCGGCACCGCGATGCTGATTGAAGGCATTAACCCGGAAACGCGCCAGATTGGGGATTTCGAATGAAAAATCGCACTCCAGCGTCTCTTCGTACACCTTGCGCTGGCCATCGTTCATGATGTCATAGACCATGCCATGAACATCCTTATGCTCCATGGCTGGCAGGTTGATGCGCCTGACGTCGCCATGCACCCGAATCATCGGCGGCAAGCCGGCAGACAGGTGCAAGTCGGAGGCTTTGTTCTTGACGCTGAAAGCCAGCAGTTCGGTGATGTCCATGCGGTTCGTCCTTGGAGCGCGTGTATACTCGGATTGTCGTAAATTCCCAATGGATTATGAGCGCAATCGCCGACAACCTGCAAGCTGTCCAGGCCCGTATCAGCGATGCGGCGGCGCTTGCCGGTCGTTCACCAGATAGCATCCGTCTCCTGGCGGTCAGCAAAACCTGGCCATTGGCTTGCGTGGTTGCCGCAGCCGATGCCGGCCAGCGTGCCTTCGGCGAAAACTATGTTCAGGAAGGCATCGACAAGCTGACGGCAATTGCCGGGCGTAATCTCGAATGGCATTTCATCGGCCCGCTGCAGAGCAACAAGTCGCGCCCCGTTGCAGAGCATTTCGACTGGGTCCATTCCATCGAGCGCCTGAAAATCGCCGAACGCCTGTCGTCCCAGCGCCCGGCCTACCTTCCGCCACTGCAGATCTGCGTCCAGGTGAATGTTTCCGGCGAGGCCAGCAAGAGTGGTTGCGATCCCGACGAAGCTCCGGCCCTCTGCCAGGCCATCACCACCCTGCCCGGCCTGCAACTGCGCGGCCTGATGGCCATCCCCGAGCCGACCGACGACCCGGCAGCCCAGCGCGCTGCCTTCCGCCGAGTCAGGGAAATATACGAAAGCATCCGGGCGGCGGGTCTGCCGCTCGATACCCTGTCCATGGGCATGTCCCACGATCTTGAAGCAGCCGTAGCCGAGGGCGCGACCATCGTCCGCATTGGCACGGCCATTTTTGGTGAGAGAAATTACACATGAAAATTGTTTTCCTGGGTGGCGGCAACATGGCCAACGCGCTGATCGGCGGCATGCTCAAGCAGGGCTTCGCGGCCGGCGACATCGACGTCATCGACCCGGGCGCCGACGCACGCAGCAAGCTGACCGCCGCTTACGGCGTCACCTGCCATGACAGCGCCGCCAGCGCCCCGGCTAGCCCCGACATCCTGGTGCTCGCCGTCAAGCCGCAACAGATGAAGGAAGCCGTCGCGCCGCTCGTCGGCAAGCTGGGCGAGGCCGTCGTCATCAGCATCGCCGCCGGCCTCGACATGACTACCCTGTCACGCTGGCTCGGCGGCCATCGCCAGATCGTGCGCTGCATGCCCAATACGCCGGCTTTGATCGGTGCCGGCATTACAGGGCTATGCGCCCTGCCGGAAGTGAGCGCTAACCAGCGAGCGGCAGCCGACCGCGTTCTCCGCGCCGTCGGCACCACGGTGTGGATCGAGGACGAAGCGAAGATCGACGGCGTTACCGCCATTTCGGGCAGCGGCCCGGCCTATGTTTTCCTGTTCATCGAAGCACTGCAACAAGCCGCCGCCGATCTCGGCTTCACACCGGAACAGGGTCACCTGCTGGCCATCGAAACGATCCAGGGTGCTGCTGCGCTGGCCGCTCAATCCACTGAGCCTGCCTCCGTCTTGCGCGAACGCGTCACCTCGAAGGGCGGCACCACTGCGGCGGCCTTGAGCGTCATGGCCGAGCGCGGCGTCAAGGAAGGCATCGTCGCCGGCTGCATGGCCGCCGCTGCCCGCGGCCAGGAACTTGGCAAGATTCTCGGAGCCGATTGATGCAAGCCATCGTTTTTTTGCTCGACGCCGTCGTCAGCTTCTTCTGCACGCTCTTCCTGTTGCGTTTCATGATGCAGGCGATGCGCGTTTCCTTTGGCGGACAGATTGGTGACTTCGTCGTCAAGCTCACCAATTGGGCGGTCAAGCCACTGCGCCGCGTCATCCCCGGTGCAGGCGGTTTCGATTGGGCCAGCCTGATTGCCGCGCTGGCACTGCAACTGCTGTTCACCGGGATCATTGTCGGGGCAGCCAGCAGTTTTGGCGAAATCGAGGGCGCTGCGCTGGTGCCGATGATCCTCTTGCACGCGGCTCGCGCACTGTTGCGGCTGGCTGTGTACATCATGATCGGCGCGCTGATCCTGCAGGCGGTGCTGTCATGGGTCAATCCCTATTCACCGCTGTCGGCGCCGGCCTATCAACTGACCCGGCCGCTTCTCGATCCGATACGGCGCTTCATTCCGAGCATTTCCGGCATCGACCTGTCTCCGCTGGTCGCCATCCTGCTCCTGCAAGCGGTACTCATGCTCCTGTGAGCGAATGGTTCCGCCAGGGCGCTGACGGTCGCATCACGCTGACCCTGCACATCCAGCCCGGCGCCAGGAAAACGGAATTTGCCGGGCTGCATGGCGATGCGCTGAAGATTCGCCTCGCCGCCCCGCCGGTGGACGGCAAGGCCAACGAGGCGCTGATCAAGTTCGTTGCGGAAACGCTGAATCTGCCGAAATCGGCGGTCAGCTTGAAAAGCGGGCAAACGTCACGACGCAAGGTGCTCGAAGTTCAGGGCACGACGAGCGAAGCCGTTGTCCGCCTGACGGCGGACTGAACACGGCTTCAATTTTGGCCATTTTTTCCGGTTGACCGCGGGAATGGGCCAACCGGCCCTTTACGCCTGAAAAACGACGCGTCCACCAACCAGCGTGGATTTCACCCTGCCGGTCATCATGTAGCCGGTCCATGGCGAATTCTTGCCGCGGCTCTTGAGAGCTTCCGGCGTCAGTTGCCAGGTCGCTTCGGCGTCGAAAATACAAATATCGGCTGCGGCGCCGATGCCCAGTTGACCACTCGGCAGGCCGAGAACAGCAGCCGGCGCCGAGGTGATGCGGGCCAGCGCATCGGGCAGACTGACGCCGGTTTCTTCCGCCCATTTCAGGGTCAGCGGCAGCAAGACTTCCAGCCCGGTCGCCCCCGGCTTGGCTTCACCAAAGGGCAGCAACTTGTCGTCGGCGCCGACCGGCGTGTGGTCGGAACAGATGGCGGCCAGCCCAGCGGCCGCGGCCTCCGAGAGCGCTTTGCGATCGCTTTGGGCACGCAGCGGCGGACTGAAACGGGCGTGCGGGTTGAAGTAGCCAATATCGTTCTCGGTGAGCAGCAGATGATGCACGCCAACGTCGAAGGTAACCGGCAGACCTTCATTCTGCGCACGCTGAACGAGCGCCACGCCGGCAGCTGACGACAGGCGGGTCAGATGCACACGGCAGCCGGTATCGCGCACGAGCTGGACGATGGTGCCGACAGCGATGGTTTCGGCTGCAACCGGAATGCCGGCCAGACCGAGACGGCTGGAGACTTCGCCTTCATGGGCGATACCGTTGCGCGACAGCCAGTAATCCTGCGGTTGCAGCCAGATGGCAAAACCGAAGGTGGCTGCATATTCCATGGCGCGAAGCAGGGCTTCGGTGTCGGTGACCGGTCGATTGGCCTGCGAGAAGGCGACGCAACCCGCCTTCTTGAGGCCGGCCAGTTCGGCCAGGCGCTCGCCATTGAGGCCCAGCGTCAGGGCGCCCAGCGGCAGCACGCGCGCCTTGCCGATTTCGGTGCCACGATGGACCAGTCGGTCGGCCAGCTCGGGCTCGTCGAGCGGAGGATCGGCATCGGGCGGCACGACGACGGAGGTCACGCCGCCGGCGACGGCCGCAGCCAGTTCCGCCTCGATGGAGTTGAGGCGGGCGCCGAGGTCGATCAGGCCTGGGCAGACCACGCAGCCGGTGGCGTCGATGGTATGGTCGGCGACGAAGCCTGCCGGCGACGCATCGAGTCCGGCAACCTTGCCATCGGCGATGTACAGCGATGTGCTGCGGTCGACGCCGTTTTTCGGGTCAATTACGCGGCCGCTCTTGATTTCGATGTTCATTTGATCAGTTCCCCGCAACGATGCTCATGACGGCCATGCGGACCGCGATACCAAAGGTGACCTGCGGCAGGATGACGGCCTGCGCTCCGTCAGCCACGGCCGAGTGTATCTCGACGCCACGGTTCATCGGCCCCGGGTGCATGACAATGGCGTCCTGCTTGGCGAGCGCCAGCTTTTGCGGCGTCAGGCCGTAGTGGCGGAAGTATTCGCCGGCCGAGGGCAGCAGGGCGCCGTTCATGCGCTCGTTCTGCAGGCGCAACATGATGACGACGTCGACGTCCTTCAAACCTTCGTTCATGTCGTGATAGACATGGACGCCGAGCTTGTCGAGATGCTTGGGCAGCAGGGTTTCCGGTCCGATGGCGCGGACTTCCGGGACGCCCAGCGTGGTCAGCGCATGGATGTCGGAACGGGCGACGCGCGAATGCAGGATGTCGCCGACGATGGCGACGCGCAGTTGCGTGAAGTCCTTCTTGTAGTGGCGGATCGTGTACATGTCGAGCAAGCCCTGCGTAGGGTGGGCATGGCGACCATCACCGGCATTGACGACATGCACATCGTCACGGCCGATACGTTGCAGGTGCTCGGCGATCAGGTAGGGCGCGCCGCTCGAGGCGTGGCGCACGACGAACAGGTTGGCGTGCATGGCGACGAGGTTGTCGATGGTGTCGAGCAGGGTTTCGCCCTTGCTGGCTGACGATTTGTTGATATCGAGGTTGATGACGTCAGCGCTCAGGCGCTTGGCGGCGATCTCGAAGGTCGTGCGGGTGCGCGTCGAATTCTCGAAAAACAGGTTGAAAACGCTCTTGCCGCGCAGCAGCGGCACCTTCTTGACGTCGCGCGCCGAGACTTCCATGAAGGACGCAGCGGTGTCGAGAATCTGGGTCAGGATGCGCTGCGGCAAGCCTTCGATCGACAGCAGGTGGGTCAGTTCGCCATCCTTGTTCAACTGCGGGTTATGCATTTTCCATCCTCCACACCAGCCGGCCGTCTTCCTGCTTGGCGAGCACCAGGTTCTGGTTATCGTTCAATTCCACCGCCCAGGCGCCGTAGGTCGCGGCTACTGGCAACTCGCGCCCGCCGCGGTCGGCCAGCACGGCCAGTTCGATGGAGGCCGGGCGACCGTAGTCGAACAGCTCGTTGATCGCCGCCCGCGTCGTCCGGCCGGTGTACAACACGTCATCGACCAGGATCAGGTGGCGACCTTCGACGTCGAAAGGAATGACCGTCGGCTTGCACTGCGGATGCAGGCCCTTTTCAGCGAAATCATCGCGATAGAACGAGACGTCGATCAGGCCGATTTCCTCCGACAGGCCAAGCAGTTCGCGCAGGCGCTCGGCGATCCACGCCCCGCCGCTGTAAATGCCAACGAGTGCCGGATTGCGGGCAAGATGCGGACGAATGAGCTCGGCCAGTTGGCGACACTGCGCCTCGCCGTCGGGTAAAACTTCAGGATGGGATGACATGGTGCGGGCTTTCGAACCAGGTTTGAAGGATGAGTTGGGCCGCCACGGCATCAAGCAGGGGCTTGGCGGTTTTGCTGTTGCGACCGGTTTCGCGCAGGCGGGATTCGGCATCGACGGACGTCAGGCGTTCGTCGGCGAAACTGACCGGCAGGTTGTAACGGCGCTTGAGGCGCTCGGCGAACTTGGTGGCCAGGCGGGTCATTTCGTGCGGCGTACCGTCGATATGGCAGGGCAGGCCGACGACCAGCTGTTCTGGTTGCCACTCGGCGATGATTTTGCCGATGGCAGCGAAGCGGTCGTCGTTCGACTCGGCGTGGATGGTGGTCAGCGGGTGGGCCGTGCCGAGCATCGTTTCGCCCGTGGCGACACCGATGCGCTTTTCACCAAAGTCGAACGCCAGGACAGTGCCCATCAAGGAGCTGACCGGCTCATGCGTGTCCGGCCACGTCGGAAAGCTGCGTGAAGCTGATGCCCAGCTTTTGCATGGCCGCCGGGAGTCGCTCTTCCGGTGGCAGGTCGAAGAGGATTTCGGCCTTGGCCGGCACGGTCAGCCAGGAGTTCTGGGCCAGTTCGTTCTCAAGCTGCCCGGCATCCCAGCCGGAATATCCGAGCGAAACGATGATTTCAGCCGGCAGGCCTTCGCTGCCCACGGAATTGAGCACATCGCGGGAACTGGTGAGGCCGACCTCACCATTGACGGCCAGCGTGGACTGCCATTTTCCGATCGGACGATGGAGGACAAAGCCGCGGTCAAGCTGGACCGGGCCGCCGAAATACACTGGAAGGTTGGCGAGACTTTCCGCCGCCAGCTTGATGTCGATCTTGTCGAACAAACCAGCCAGATTCATGTCAATCGGTCGATTGACGATGATCCCCAAGGCCCCGTTTTCATTGTGCTCGCAAATATAGACCAGTGCATTCGAAAAATACGGGTCTTCCAGCGTCGGCATGGCGATGAGGAAGTTGTCGGTCAGGTTGACGTTGTCCATGGCTGGAATTTTAATCTTCAGGAGGGTACAAACCAACCATGAAAAAAGAAAAAGCCCTCGTCTGGTTTCGCCGCGACCTGCGCGACCAAGATCACGCAGCGCTGAGTGCGGCGCTGGCCGGGGCGCAACAGGTTTACTGCGCCTTTATTTTTGATAGCGAAATTCTCGATGCGCTGCCCAGCCGGCGTGACCGGCGCGTTCATTTCATTCGCGAATCTCTGGTTGAGCTCGATGCCGCCTTGTGCGCCAAGGGTGGTGGGATGATCGTTCGCCACGGCCGTGCGGCCAACGAAATATCCTCGCTTGCCAGGGAACTCGGCGTGGCGGCGGTGTTTGCCAACCGCGATTACGAACCCGCAGCCAAGCAGCGTGATGCGCTCGTCGCCGAAATGCTGAAAACGGAAGGCATCGAATTTCACGCTTTCAAGGATCAGGCCGTCTTCGACGGCAATGAAGTGCTGACCCAGACAGGCAAGCCATTCTCCGTATTCACACCCTACAAAAATGCCTGGTTGAAGCGGTTGACCGCAGCAGATTGTGCCGAATGGCCTTGCCGTGGACAACTAGCCGGCGGCGAGTTGGCGGGCATCCCAAAACTAGCTGACATCGGCTTCGACCCGACCGATCTGGAGGTCCTGGGTATTCACCCCGGCATGTCGGGCGCCCGCGCCTTGTGGGACGAGTTCCGCCAGGGACGTATCGAGCGCTATGGCGCGCTACGCGACTTCCCGGCGGTCAAGGGTGTTTCCTATTTGTCGGTACACCTGCGCTTCGGTACCATCGGCATTCGTGAACTGGTTCGCAGTGCGCTGAATGCGAAGGACACGACCTGGCTCAACGAGCTGATCTGGCGTGACTTCTATTTCATGATCCTCGACCACTTCCCGCACGTCGTCGGCAGCGCTTTCAAGCCGGCCTACGATGCGGTGCAGTGGGACGACTGGCCGGCCGGCCTGGCCGCATGGAAGGAAGGGCGCACCGGCTTTCCGCTCGTCGATGCCGCGATGCGCCAGCTTAACCACAGCGGCTGGATGCACAACCGGCTACGCATGATCGTCGCATCATTTCTGAGCAAGGATCTGGGCATCGACTGGCGGCTCGGCGAGCGCTATTTTGCCGAGCAGCTCAACGATTTCGACCTTTCCGCCAACAATGGCGGCTGGCAATGGGCGGCCTCGACCGGCTGCGACGCGCAACCGTATTTCCGCATTTTCAATCCGGTAACGCAGTCCGAGCGCTTCGACCCGGACGGCAAGTTCATCCGCCGCTACGTGCCCGAACTGGCGAAAGTGGCCAACAAATATATCCACGCCCCGTGGCAAATGGGGCGCATCGAGCAGGAGAGCATCGGGGTGATGATCGGGCGGGACTACCCGGCGCCGATCGTCGAGCATGCGGCGGCTCGGGAAAAGACCCTGGCGCGCTACGCCATACTTAAAAATTAGCCATTGTTTCCGGTTGACCGTGGGATGCCAGGGTCAACCGGGGATTCGGGCTATTTTCTGCAATAACCGGCCACGATGCCCAGCAACTCGACTTCGTCGTACGGCTTGCCGAGGTAGTGGTTGGCGCCGATTTCCAGCGCGTAATTGCGATGCTTGTCGGCCGTCCGCGACGTGATCATGACCACCGGCAACGAACGCAGACGCGCGTCGGCGCGGAGGTTGCGAACCAGATCGAAGCCATCCATGCGCGGCATTTCGATGTCGGAGAGGATGACATCAGGCCTCACGTCGACCAGTTGCTCCAGCGCATCGACGCCATCCTTGGCCAGAATGACCTGATAACCTTCGCGCATGAGCAGGCGGCTCGTGATCTTGCGAACCGTCAGCGAATCGTCCACCACCATCACGGTCGGCTGCCCCACCACCGCCTCGACCACAGGCGGCACCATGACCGGAACGGCGGTGTGCACGCTGGACACGATTGTCCGGCTGGCCAGCGCGACCGGATTCAGGATGAGCACGACCTTGCCATCGCCGAGCACCGTGGCGCCGGCAATACCCACCACGCGGGCGAGCTGGGCGCCGATGTTCTTGACCACGACCTCCTGATTTCCCTTCAGTTCGTCGACAAGAATGGCAACCCGCTGCGAACCGGAGCGCAGGAGCAAAACCCAATACTGGCGGTGTGCTTCGGGCATTGCAGCCGTGTCACCCAGGAGATGCGGCAGGAAATGGAATGGGTAATGATTGCCCTGCCATTCAACCTCGCCTTTTTCCCTGACCACGGCGAGCGCTTTCTCCTTCATCTCCTTGACCTGCTCGATCATCGTCGAGGGTACGGCATAGAGATGCGAGCCGACGCGCACAAGCAGGGTCTGCGTCACCGCCAGCGTGAGCGGCAGATAGAGGCGGAACGTGGTTCCCTGGCCAGGCTGCGAATTGATTTCGATACGGCCGCCAATGTCGCCGACCTCGGTTTTCACGACGTCCATGCCGACGCCACGACCCGAAAGCTGGGTTACTTCGGTCGCTGTCGAGAAGCCGGGCTGGAAGATGAAATCAAACAGTGTTTTCTCATCGGCAGCCTGCCCCTGCTGAAGGAGTCCCATCGATTCGGCCCGCGCTCGGATGCGGTCAACATCCAGTCCCTTGCCGTCATCGCTCAGGGACAGGATGATTTCGTTACCTTCCTGCGAGAGCTTGACGACGATTTCTCCGGCCTCGGACTTGCCGGCAGCAAGGCGTTCATCGCGGAACTCGATACCATGGGTTACGGCATTGCGCAGCATGTGCTCGATCGGCGCCAACATCTTGTCGAGCACCGAGCGGTCGATATCGACCTGGCCGCCGACGATGTCCAGATTGGCCCGCTTGCCAACCTCCTTGGCAGACTGCCGGACGATGCGATACAGGCGTTCGGTCTGACTGGCGAACGGCACCATGCGCACGCTCATCAATTCGTGCTGCAAGCTGCGGTTGAGGCGCGACTGGGCAAGAATCGCCGCATTGGCGTCGTCGAGGTTCTTCAGCAAGCTCTGCTGAACAGTCGCGACGTCGTTCACCGACTCCGCCATGAAGCGCGTCAATTCCTGGAAGCGCGTGAAGCGGTCGAGTTCGAGCGGATCGAAATCACCCTCGCTGTCCGGCGCCTGTGCAACCCGCGCCTGAATCTGTGATTCAGCCTGGATTTCGATTTCACGCAGCTGCCGGCGCAAACGAATGACGTTCTCGGTCAGTTCAAGCAACGAGCCCTTCAGACTGCGCATTTCGCCTTCGATCCGCGTCCGGGCAATCGACAGTTCGCCTGCCTCGCTGACCAGACGATCAACCAGTTCGGCGCGGACGCGCAGCGTCGCACGCTGGCCACCCGTCTCGGTATCCGCTTCGCCTTCAGCGGCCGGCGCCTGCAAGGTGGCAGGGCGCGCTTCGGCGTCGGCTTCCAGCTCCGCGGCGACCGTCTCCTGCGGGCCTGCGCGCAGGCGCTCGACAGCCTGCTCGAGCGCATCGCAGGCAGTTTCGATGTCATCGACAAAAGCCGGCGTCACCTGCCCTGCGCGTACTACCTCTTCAAGCCTTGCTTCAAGGTGATGGGTCGCTTCGCCCAGATTCATCGCCCCGGCCATGCGGGCACTACCCTTGAAGGTATGCAGCAGTCGGGCTATGGCATGCGGTGCCGCATCGCCCGCCAGATCGCCGTGCCAAAAGCGTATCTGGGCGGTCAGTTCCCGTGACAGATCGACTGCTTCTTCAAGGAAGATCGGCAGCAACTGCTCGTCGAGCTCATCATTGAGTTGCGGCAGCGCCGGGACCGCCGATACGACGGGAGCCGCCTCGGCACCGGCATCTGGAAGCACTTCGCCCCTGCCCGGAAGTGCGATTATTTCGGCACTGGCAGGCGGCGGAGCATCAACAGGCTGTTCGGCATGGAATACATCCTCCAGCGCCGCGATCAGCTGCACCTGCTCGACTGGCGCACGTTGCAGGGCAAGTCCGGCAAACATCTCTTCGAGCGTGATGATGGACTGTCGAACCGTTTCGATGCCTTCTATGCTTTCCGCCTGGCCCGAACCATCGCGTCGCAGCAAAGCGTGCTCGAGAGCGATGGCCAGCCGATGGAGCGGCATCAGGCCAACCGTTGCCGCAATCCCGCCCAAGGTGTGGGCAGCACGCGTCATCTCAAAGGTGGTCGGGGCCGCCGGATTGGCATCAATGAGCGCATAGCTGTCGACCAGCGTTTGCAGGTGACCCCGGGCCTCTTCGCGGAATATGTCGTAAAGCGTCGGCGCGGCGGGCGGTGGCGAAACCGGCGAAATTGGCTCTTTTTCCGGCGTCGACCGCAGCATTGCCTCGTCCGGCTCCCAGGACATTGCCGGCTCTTCTGGCAGCGCTTCAATCTCGATGGTTTCCGGCTCCTGGGCAGACAAGCCCAGATGTTCCAGACTTGCGTAGCCCAAGGGACTATCGGCAGCCACATCAGAGGTCTGATCAGCCAGTTCGCGCGCCTCAGTCTGCAATGCAGGCAATGCTTCGTCCCACTCCAGCACCGCTTCTACGTCATCGATAGCCCGGTCGTCCTGCCCCGTCACCCCCTCAAGCTGTGCTTCAGCCTCCAACTCGACAGGCTCGGCAATCTGTAACGGCGCCTCGACAATGGCATCGGGCTGAACTTCAGGCGCGGCCACTGCCGGCGTTTCGACGCCCCGAAGACGGGCCGCCTGCGCGACCACAGCGCCCGAGTCGGGCGCAGCGCCCCTTCCTGATTCAAGAACGACGACCCAGTCCGAAAACAACGCATGGGCGGCGTCGATCATGCGCTGCAGATCGGGCGTTACCACCGTATCCTGGCGCAACCACAAGTTGAGTGTCTGTTCCAGTTCCCATGCCACTTCACCAAGATCCTTGAGCCCAACCATCCGGCCGCTGCCCTTCAGGGTATGCATGGAACGCCGGACCGTGGTCAATGCCTCGACGTTGGCCGGGTTGCTTGCCAGCAGGGCTTTCTGCTCGCCAATGCTAGCCAGGACCTCGTTGGCTTCTTCCAGGAAGATCGATAGCAACTCGGCGTCAATCTCTTCGTGCGTTGACTCCGCAAGCTGCAGGGTTTCAGCAGAAGGAGCGTGGGTGACGGGCATGAAGCCGGACAAAGTGGGATCGAACTCGATGCCTGTTTGCAGCGCTGCCAGGGCCGCCTTGGCCGACTCACCCAGTTCGCGGTCAGCGACCAGATCGGCATCCTTCTGGATACTTTGCAGATTCTGCTTGAGCTCATCCTGCAGGCGGACATCCTGCGGCGCTTCCTTGAGCGCGTCGGCAAGTATCTGCGTGTCGCGCGTCTGTTGTGCTAGAAGAACCTCAACCGTCGGTGCGGCAGTCGCCTCGTGCTCCTCCGCCTGCCCGGCCGATACCGCACCACTCATGCGACGCACGAAGGCATTGAAATCGGTTTCGCCGTTTTGCAGCGAGTCCACAAAAAAGCCGAGCAGGGACAACTGGTTCGCCACTGCCTCGAAATCCTCACTGACCGGTTGATAGTCCGGTTGGGCGAATCGCTGGATGCTTGCGGCACACTCCTTGAGCTTGCTGACCGCGCCAAAATGGCCAAGCATGGCCAGCGCCCCGCTGATCTGCTTGATAGGTGCATCAACCTGGAGCAGATCGTGCCCCTTGGTCGGATCACGGAAGAATCCGTCTAGCGCCTGTTCGATCTGACCCAGATTGTGCTGTATCTCGCGACCGACCTGACCGATCAACAGCTTTTCCTGAGCTCGCCGGCTCATCTCGTCGAGCAGCGGAATGCCCTCGTCGGCTACCGGCCTGCCGGCGATACAGGCGTAAAGGCGGGCCACCATGAGGTCCACCTGCTGGGCGAAATCGGTACCCAGGCGCCGGAAGTTCTCCTGCGCATTCTGAAGCAACAGGACGGTGGTCGCCACTTCCATGGCAACCCCGTCATTGAAGCGGGTAGCGTCTTCAGACAGCCAGTTGGCGACGGCACCCAATCCCTGACCAAGGCGTTTAAGATCAGTCTGGCCGATATCCCCGGTCAACTGCGCACACTGGCGCACACTATCGGCAAAGCCGGCCAGACTGCCAGCATTGCCGGTACAAAACCGGTTCCAGAGATCTTCGGCTGAGGCCAGCGTTTCGCGCAATCGGCGCAACTCGCTGTGATGCGGCAGCGGCGCGGTTTGCGGCGTCGCACTTGGGAGCAAGGCAGCCAGATTGAATACCGACTGAAGCTCAGCGATTCGCGTGCTAAGCCTTGCCGGCGCCTGGGCAACGAAATACAGGCACTCGCGCAGAACACGCTCCGCAACATTGTTCGAGCCACTGACCAGACGCCGTATCTGGGCATCGATACGGGAACACAGTTGACGCGCCAATGGATCGGCGCCAAGCACGGGGTCTGCCAGCGCATCGAGTACGCCCAGCGATATCCACCAGAACGAGCGCGCAACGGGTGTCGGCTGCGCCCCTTCGATGTCAGCGACAGCCTCGCACATCAGTCGGCGCGCAGCTTCTCCCTCGGCCGGGTTTTTCAGCCAGCCCAGCATGCCTTTCTGGAACTGCATTCGCTTAACTTTGAGGGTGCGCAACAATTCCTCAGAATCGAGCACCGCCCCCTCAAGCACGCGCTTTGGCGGGCGTTTGGCGAGATCCGGATAAAACAGGTCGCAGGGATGCGCCCCCGCCAAGCCGCGCGCAACCTCAAGCGACTGATAGACGGGCAGCAACACGAGCGGCTGATTGGGCTCGCCAGCCATCAGGTCATCAAGATATTGATGCAGAGCACTGAGCGTCTGACGCAAAACCGCAACCGCCGAGTCTCCGGAGGGCAGTCGATCCTCTTCCATCCCGGAAAGCAAGGCCTCTGCAGACTCCGTCAACAGGGTGACCCCGTCCAGGCCAACCATGGCCAGCGCACCGTGCACCTGGTGCACATGCGTCCGGCAGAACTTGAGCTTCGTCCGATCGGCAGTCGCCTCATGCTCGTTCAGCGCCTGCTCGGCGCGCTGCAAGGCCAGGTCTATTTCACCCTTGACCCACGTCAGCGGGCCTAAATCAAATTCCGTTGCCGCGTTCATGATCTCTCGCGATTGTCGTCAGTCGACTTTGAAGCCGGCGACCGAGCCCTTGAGTTCGGATGCCAGAGCGGTCAGTTCGTCGACCGCCTGCGCCGTGCGCTGCGTACCTGCCGTCGTCTGCTCCGTAACCTGCAGAATATCCTGCATCAGGCTCGCCACCTGGGTAGCCGAATCCGCCTGATTCCGGGTCGAGGTGGAAATGCTCTGGATCAGGTCGGCCAGATTGCGCGACACGTCACCGATCTCCGACAGCGCTTGGCCAGCAGCATCGGACAACTTGGCGCCATCGACCACGCCGCGGGTCGATTGCTCCATGGCCGAAACGGCATCCTGGGTGTCGGTCTGAATCGTCTTCACAATGGCGGCAATCTGCTTCGTCGCCTCGCCTGAGCGTTCGGCCAGTCGCTGCACCTCTTCGGCAACCACGGTAAAGCCGCGCCCCGCGTCGCCGGCGGAAGCCGCCTGAATGGCAGCGTTCAGAGCCAGCACGTTGGTCTGCTCGGTAATGTCAGAAATCAGCTCCACGATTTCACCGATCTCCTGCGAGCTTTCGCCAAGGCGCTTGATTCGCTTCGAGGTTTCCTGAATCTGATTGCGAATCTCGTTCATGCCCTTGATCGAATCCTGCACGGCAAGCGTCCCTTTTTCGGCTGCCTGCAGCGACTGCCGGGCAACTTTGGCTGACTGCATCGCGTTGCCGGAAACTTCCGACATCGAGCGCGCCATTTCCAGAGCAGACTGACCGGCCTCCTGAATTTCGGAGGACTGCCGTTCGGCAGCGTCGAGCAATTCAGCCGAAGTCAGGCGGGCAATTTCGGTTGCTGCGGTCACGCGGTTTGCCGCGTCGTTGATACGACCGACCAGCACACGCAGTTCTTCAATCGTATAGTTGATCGAGTCTGCAATCGCGCCAGTGATGTTCTCGCTGACTGTCGCCGTTACGGTCAGGTCGCCATCAGCCAGGTCGCCGAGTTCGTTCATCAGCCGCAGAATGGCGTCCTGATTTTCACGATTGGTCTGTTCCGATGCGAATCGTTGAACCTCAGCGTCTGTGGCGCGGCGTTGGGTATCTTCGAGATATACCTTGGCCAGCAATGCAAGCGTGGCCAGAGCGAGCAGGCTTAGCGAGATCAACATCACCATGTACATCCCGCGGGCGGTCAGATCTTCCTGATAACCCAATACCAGGTTATCGGTCGCCTTCAGCAACTCCTCGCTCTCGCGGAAAATTCGGGAGCCGGCCTGTTTGGAAAGGACTAATGGTTGCATGTTGCCAAGAATGCTGGAGATTGCCCCCTGATACTCCTTGAAGGCCGCATCCAGGCTATCGAGCTTGCTGCGACTGTCTGCATCGTTAGCGCCCTTGCTCAAGCCGCCCAGAATATCGCGGAAGGTATTGGTGTCTTTGCCAAGCAGGAAAGCCACCTCGGGATTGATTTCATCGCCGACGAGAAGCGCCGAGGCATTTTTGGCAATCCGCTGGGTCAACATGACCAACTGACTCGAAGAGGCTATTTCGCGGGAGGCAGCCCCACCCTGGAGTTTCATGGTTGCGAGCTGCTCGGTCAGCTCCAGCATTGCAGAATTCTTGTTATCGATGATCGCCACATTCTTGCCCAGCGCTACCAGGTTCGTCTCTTGCGAAATGACCGTCTCTGCGTCCTTGTCGGTTGTAGCCCAAATCTGGGCAAGCGCCTCGAGCTGCGGGCGAACGTTATCGGGTGAAGCCGGAACGCTGGTGGATGCAATTTCGCCACCGTTGGCAAGCCGGTCGAAGAGCCGTCCGAACGTTTCGCGCGACTCCTTCAGTTGGTCAAAAGCACCTGCATTTCCCTGCAGCGCAAGCGATGATGCCTTCGCCAAGCGCTGCGAAAGCATGCGCATCTCACCCGATGCAGCGATATATGCTGTGTTGTGGGTCGACTGGCGGCTGTCAAAATAAACCAGACCCGCAATCAGCAGCATGATGGCCATGAAGACGGCGCCGAGCATCTTCATCTGCTGAACGACGGGCTGCCCCGCCAGGAAAGCCGGCAAGGCCATTTTTCCCGCGACCGCATTTGTCGAAACGGTCATCGGGGCGGAAGCACCGCCGTTGCCAACACCATTCATCTTCGGAAGCTTGAAGCTGAAACCCATGGAAATCCTCCACTTGGGGCAGGGGCGAAAGCCCTCTGTCAAACCCCGATATTCATGAAATCCGGATCGGCGAGCAGTTCGCGCACCGAAAGCTTGTGCCAGATTTTTCCCTGCGTATCTGCAAAACGCTGCCGTCCCCAGACCGGCATGGAAGCATCGGCCGTTTCGAGCGTGAAATCTTCAGGATTCTTCAGACCCAGCATCCGCGACACAAGCAACGCGGCATTGACGCCATGGCGAGCACCGATAAGCAACAATCGGGCGTTGGCGTTTTGAACGATGGGAGGGCCGCCACGGTATAGCGAAAAGTCGCTGACTGCGTGAAGATTGCCGCGAATATTCGCAATACCTGCAAACCAGGGCTTCGTCATCGGGACTTGCGCCAAAACAGAGGCCTGTACTATCTCGCCACCATCCGATAGATCAACCAGCCAAGCCTCGCCTCCGGCCTCGATACCCAGCCAGGATGAGGACCCCTTGCCCTTGGCTGCATTGCTCAGGCGCGTAGCGAGATATTCCTGAAAATCTCGAAGACTCGTTTTCCGGGCCATCTGGATTACGGCAATGCAGCGATTCGTTGCAGCAACTGTTCCGGATTGAGCGGCTTGACAAGGTAGTCAACGGCACCTTGGCGAAGACCCCAAATCTTGTCGGTTTCCTGCCCCTTGGTCGTACAGACGATGATCGGGATATTTTTCGTTTCGTCGTCACGGGTGAGCGTGCGCGTTGCCTGATAACCGTTCAGCCCGGGCATCACGACATCCATCAGGATCAGGTCGGGTTTGCTGGCCTTGGCCTTGGCTATGCCTTCCTCGCCGTTGTCCGCTGTAGTCACCCGATAGCCAGCCTTGGTCAGCACATCGACGGCAAAAAACCGCTCGGTAGGCGAATCATCGACAACGAGGATATTGATTACGGGCATGCGCTCCCCCTGAACTACGAGTTGGACTCTGTCTCGGCCGGCAACGCAAACGTTGCAACGGTCTGCAGCAAACTGTCTTTTGTGAAAGGTTTGGTCAGGTACTGATCCGACCCGACCATTCGGCCGCGTGCCCGGTCAAAGAGGCCGTCTTTCGAGGAGAGCATGATGACCGGGGTGGCCTTGAACTTGGCGTTCTTCTTGATCAGCGAGCAGGTCTGGTAGCCATCGAGACGCGGCATCATGATGTCGCAAAAAATGATGTTGGGCTGATGATCGGCAATCTTCGCCAGCGCGTCGAACCCGTCTTCTGCCAGGACGACCTGACAGCCAGCCTGCACGAGAAATATCTCGGCGCTGCGCCGTATCGTATTGCTGTCGTCAATGACCATGACCCTGACGCCGCGCAGTCTGGATAAATCAGCCACGTTCCCTGTCCCCTGAGCCTCCGACTGAGGCGCTGTCGGTTCATCATACTACGGAAGTATTCCCGCAAGGCAATGCCAATACGGTGTTACAGCGATCAGAAGATCGCTTCGAGCGCCTCTGGATTCAGATAAAATCCCGGTCATCTTACCCAATTCCCTTCGCTCCCGCCAAGGGCGCGAATACCGATGAATCCTTCTGCCGCCAACCCACCCTGTCCGCCGATGGTGCTCGTCTTCTCAGCAAGCGACCCGTCAGCCGGTGCTGGCATGCAGGCAGACATGCTCACCCTGGCCAGCCTGGGGTGCCATCCGCTCAGCACCCTGACAGCTGTCACAGTTCAGGATACGGTCGGCGTCCAAAATGTCCAGGCAGTGAGCGCCGACCTAGTAGAGCAACAAGCGCGCGCCGTGCTTGAGGACATGCCGGTGGCCGCCTTCAAGATCGGCATGCTGGGGAGCGTCGAGAATGTGCTGGCCGTTGCCGAAATCGTTTCCGATTATCCAGAGACCCCCCTGATTTTCGACCCGGTGCTGGCTTCCGGGCGTGGCGACGAGTTGTCGGGTGAGGATGTCATTTCGGCGATCCGCGAGATGTTGCTGCCGCAGACGACCTTGCTCACGCCGAACGCACCGGAAGCGAGGCGACTGGCCGAAAACGACGAAGACGAAGGCGAGCCGTCGATAGATGTGTGCGCCCAGCGCCTGATCGAAATGGGTGCGCAATACGTGCTGATCACGGGTACGCACGAGAACACGCCACAAGTGGTCAACACGCTTTACGGCGCCGAAGGTGTCATCCGGCGCGACGAGTGGGAACGCCTGCCAGGCAGCTACCATGGCTCCGGCTGCACACTGGCTTCGGCCATCGCTGGCTGCATCGCCGGCGGCGCCAGCATGGAAGATGCCGTTCGCGACGCCCAGGATTACACTTGGCAGGCACTGGCCGCCGGCTTCCGTGCGGGGATGGGTCAATTCATCCCTGACCGCTTTTTCTGGGCGCGCGGTGGCGATGATGAGGCTGGCGAGAACAAGGATGAGAAGGCAGATGGCAAATCAGACGAAACCTGAGTTGCGCGGCCTTTACGCCATCACCCCGGAACATGCCGACGGCAACCGCCTGCTGCGCGCCGTCGAAGCCGCCCTGAGCGGCGGTTGCCGCATCATTCAATACCGCGACAAGACCAGTGCGATGCCCGAATGCGTCGCGCGCGCCCGGGCACTACGCGAACTGACCCGACGTCACAATGCAAAACTGCTGATCAACGACGATCTGGCGCTGGCCGTTCTCGTCGATGCTGACGGCGTGCATCTGGGCAAGGATGACGGCAACCTCATGGCGGCCCGCGCCATGCTCGGCCCCAAGCGCATTCTCGGTGCCTCGTGCTACGCCGACTTCGCTGCCGCACAAACTGCAACGGCGGCCGGGGTCGATTACGTTGCCTTCGGTGCCGTCTATCCGTCGCCAACCAAACCGAAGGCACCACTCGCCGGAACCGATTTGTTTTTCGATGCAAAAACCCTGTTGACCGCAGCAAGCTGCGCCATCGGCGGCATCACGCTGGACAACGCACCGCCGCTCATCGCTGCCGGCGCCGACCTGCTCGCCGTCATCACCGACCTGTTCAGCACGCCCGACATCGCGGCGCGCGCTACTGCCTACCAACGTCTTTTCGAGGAAGCCCTGTCATGACCTCCCGCAACCAGCAACTTTTCGAACGTGCCCAGCGCCACATCCCGGGCGGCGTCAATTCACCCGTCCGCGCCTTCCGCTCGGTCGGCGGCACGCCCTGTTTCTTCCAGAAGGGCGTTGGCCCCAAAGTGCAGGATGCGGACGGCAAGTGGTACACCGATTACGTTGGTTCGTGGGGCCCGATGATCCTTGGCCACGCCCATCCGGAAGTCATCGCAGCCGTTCAGGCCGCCGTCGTCGACGGCCTGTCCTTCGGTGCGCCGACCGAGAAGGAAGTCGACATCGCCGATCTGCTCTGTGAACTGGTGCCGTCGATGGACATGGTCCGTCTGGTTTCCTCGGGCACCGAGGCGACGATGAGCGCCATCCGCCTGGCGCGCGGTTATACCGGCCGCGACATCCTGATCAAGTTCGAAGGCTGCTACCACGGCCACTCCGACGGCCTGCTCGTCAAGGCTGGCTCCGGCCTGCTGACCTTCGGCAATCCGTCCTCCGGCGGCGTCCCGGCCGGCACCGCCGAAACCACCATGGTGCTCACCTACAACGATCCGCAGGAACTGGCCGATGCCTTCGCCAAGCACGGCGACAAGATCGCCGCCGTCATTGTCGAGCCGGTCGTCGGCAACATGAACCTGATCGCCCCGACCCAAGCCTTCCTGAACGCCATGCGTGAACTGTGCACGAAAAACGGTTCCGTGCTGATTTTCGATGAAGTGATGACCGGATTCCGCGTCGACCTGAAGAGCGCGCAGGGCCTGTTCGGCATCACGCCGGACCTCTCCACTTTCGGCAAGGTGGTCGGCGGCGGCATGCCGCTCGGGGCCTTCGGCGGCAAGCGCGAAATCATGGAACAGATCGCCCCGCTCGGCCCGGTTTATCAAGCCGGCACGCTGTCCGGCAACCCGATCGCCACGGCGGCCGGTCTGGCGACCCTCAAGCTCATTCAGGCGCCCGGTTTCTACGAAACGCTGACCACCAAGACCAAGGCGCTGTGCGACGGTCTGGTCGGCGCCGCGAAGAAGCACGGCATCGCCTTCAGCGCCCAGAACATCGGCGGCATGTTCGGCCTCTATTTCGCCGAGAAGTGCCCGGGCACCTACGACGAAGTGTTGGCCTGCGACAAGGAAGCCTTCAACCGCTTCTTCCACGCCATGCTCGACGCCGGCCATTACTTCGCACCGTCGGCCTTTGAAGCCGGCTTCGTCTCGGCAGCCCATTCCGACGCCGACATCGCTGCGACCATCGCCGCCGCCGACGCTTACTTCGCCACCCTCAAGTGAGCACGGGTTCCGCCTGGCTGATCCTGCTCATTGCCGGTCTCTGCGAGATCGGCTGGGCGGTCGGACTGAAGTACACGGAAGGGTTCAGCCGGCTGTGGCCATCGGTCGCAACGCTGGTGGCGATGACAGCCAGCGTCGTCCTGCTCGGCTGGTCACTGAAAGTGCTGCCGCTGGGCACGGCCTACGCTGTTTGGACGGGCATCGGCGCCGTCGGCACGGCGATTCTCGGCATATTCCTGTTCGGTGAATCGAAGGAAGTTGCGCGGCTGGTGAGCATCGGGCTGATCGTGGCCGGCATTGTCGGCCTCAAGCTCCTGACGCCGGATTCGCACTGAGTTTCACTGACGACCTGTTTGCTGCGGTCAACTGTGAAAATGAGGCAAAATTGAACGATCCGCTTGGTGACAGAAGCACTACATCAGGAACAGCGTCGCCAGTCCGAGGAAGATGAAGAAACCGCCCGAATCGGTCAGTGCCGTGATCATGACCGAACCGCCAATGGCCGGATCAGCACCGAATTTCTGGCGCAACAGGGGAATGCCGACGCCCGCCGATGCGGCCAGCAGGAGGTTGAGCGTCATCGCCGACGTCATGACCAGCCCCAGCATGAGGCTGCCGTAAAGCCACCACGCCGCGATGCCAAGCAAGCCGCCCCAGATCACGCCGTTGATGGTGGCCACACCCAGCTCCTTGCGCAGCAGGCGGCGCATGGCATCAGGCTGGACCTGACCCATGGCGATGGCACGGACGATCATGGTGATCGTCTGATTGCCTGAATTGCCGCCGATGCCGGCGACGATCGGCATGAGCGCAGCAAGCGCCACGAGCTTTTCGATGGAGTCCTCGAAAGCACCGATCACCCGCGACGCAACAAATGCGGTGATCAGATTGACCGCCAGCCAGGCCCAGCGGTTTTTCACCGAGTCCCAGACCGAAGCGAAAATATCTTCCTCTTCACGTAGACCGGCCTGGGCCAGTTGCTCGTGATCGGCTTCTTCGCGGATGTAGTCCACCACCTCGTTTACCGTCACCCGGCCAACCAGTTTGCCCTCGGGATCAAGCACAGGCGCCGAAACGAGGTCATAACGTTCAAAGGCTTTGGCGGCCTCTTCAGCGAGATCGTCGGGTTCGAACTCGACAAAATCGGTCTGCATCAGCGTCGCGACGTCAACATCGACCTCATTGACCAGAAGGATATTGAGCGGCAATACGCCTTTGAGGTGTTCGTCGCGGTCGACGACGAAAAGCTGGTCAGTATGGTCGGGAAGTTCGTCGAAACGGCGGAGATAACGCAACACGACTTCGAGCGAGACATCCTCGCGGACGGTGACCATATCGAAGTCCATGATCGAACCCACCGACTCTTCGGGATACGACATCGCGGCGCGCAACTGTTCGCGCTCTTCGATCGTCAATCCCCGGAAAACGTCGTCGATAACGCCTTGCGGCAAGTCGGGCGCGAGGTCGGCCAGTTCGTCGGCATCGAGCGTTTCGGCCGCAGCCACCAGTTCGGTACGCTCCATCGAGTCGATCAGCGTTTCCCGAACGGCGTCGGAAACCTCGAGCAGGATTTCGCCTTCAAGCTCGGGATTGACCAGCCCCCAGACAATCAGTCGCTCGTCCTGTGGCAGGGCTTCGAGAACGTAGGCGATGTCGGCCGGGTGCATCGGCTCGAGGCGGACCTGCAGCGCATTCAGGTGCTGCTTGTGCACCATATCCTCGACCAGATCATGGCGAGGGCCTTCCTGCCGGTGCACCAACTCTTCAACCAGCTTGTGCCGGGCGAGCAGGGTCTGCACCTCGGCGAGGCGCTCCTGCAAGTCTTCGGTATCGGTCAGCTGGGCTTCTTCGCTCATGGTGCGGCGCCGCAAAAGGTCCGCCATTTTAGCACCCGGGGACTGCCTCGCAGGGAGAAAGGGAGCGCTTTCAGAAAACTCGCCGGGGCCTGGCCGTCAGATGCATCGAAACCGCCCAACCGCCTGGCGAACTGGGCTCAGGGCAACTCGGCCGACGGCATGCGCCCGAGGATGATCGCGGTCTTGCGCGCCAGCCCCGGCGCATTGCGATTGCGATCATAGAAACGCGGGTTGGGCACCATGCCCGCCAGCCGCGCCGCCTGTTCCGGGCCAAGCTGGGCGGCCGTGGCATTGTAGTAATGCCGTGCCGCCGCCTCGGCGCCAAAGACCCCGTTACCCCACTCGATGACGTTGAGGTACACCTCGAAAATACGCTGCTTGCTCCACAGCGTCTCCAGCATCAGGGTGATGATCGCCTCTTCAGCCTTGCGGAACATCGACTTGGTCGGCGTCAGGAAGAGATTTTTCGCCAGCTGCTGGCTGATGGTCGAGCCGCCGGCAACAAAGCGGCCCTTCTTCTGGTTTTTTTCGATGGCCTTCTGGATGCCTTCCCAGTCAAAACCCTCGTGGTCGACAAACTTCGCATCCTCGGAGGCAATGATTGCCCGCTTGAGGTTCACCGAGATTCGCTCGTAGGGCACCCACTGGTGTTTGAGCTGGGCGTCCGGGGTCTTGATGCGAAGTTCGGCGAGGCGGATTTCCATGAAACGCGTCGTGCCCGGATTGAACCAACCCCAGAACATCACCCAGCCCAACAGCCAGAGCTGCCACGCAAAAAACAGCCCGATCACGCCGAGCAGCGCCCAGCGCAAACCGCGGCCGAGGCTTTGCATCATCCCTGGGCGCTCAGCTCAGAGTAGCCCGCAGGCTGGCGAGCACCGCCGCCGTCTGCGGGCGTTTGCCACGCCACAGCGTAAAGGCCTCGGCGGCCTGCTCGACGAGCATGCCCAGCCCATCGGCGCACTGCGCTGCGCCCTGTGTGCGCGCCAACGCCAGAAAAGGCGTTTCCCCCTTGCCGTACATCATGTCGTAAGCCAGACTGCCCGGCGCAAAAATGCCGGCGGGCAGCGGCAGGCTGTCGCCACTCAGGCTGGCCGAGGTGGCGTTGATGACGATATCGAATTGCCGGCCGGCAAGTTCCGGAAAGGCACCGCCACTAAGGGCCGTGCCCGCCGCCAGATCGGCAAAAACCGTGGCCAGTTGCTGCGCCTTGTCGGGACTGCGGTTGGCAATGAACAAGGCCGCCGGCCGGCCGGCAAGCAGCGGCGCGATGACCCCGCGCGAGGCACCGCCCGCGCCAAGCAGCAGGATGCGCTGACCGGCGAGCGAACGCCCGAGATTGACGCTGATATCGCGCACCAGACCGGCACCGTCGGTGTTGTCGCCATACACGCCGCCGTCGATGAATTGCAGCGTATTCACCGCCCCGGCCCGCGCAGCGCGATCGGACAGCCGATCGCAGCGGCGATACGCCTCCTCCTTGAAAGGCACCGTGACATTGGCACCGCGCCCGCCGTCGGCAACAAAGGCCGAAATTGCCGCCAAAAAGCCGTCGACCGCAGCCAGACGGGCCTCGTAACGCAGATCCTCTCCGGTTTGCCCGGCAAAAGCGGCGTGAATCACGGGCGACTTGGAGTGGGCAATCGGGTTACCGAAAACGCAGTAAAGATCAGTCATGGCGGGCTTTGATTAGGCAACAGGACGAGGGTCACGCGCTCAGGCAGGCGTGGCGACCGCGTCGCCGGCTATTTTGCCGACAACTGGTCACCCTGCGTGAAATACCAGGTGCGGGTGATTTCAAGAAGGTCGGTATCGCGGCGAATATCCGGCGGGAAGGCCGCGTAGGGGCCGGCGAGCTGAACGATGCGACGGGCGGCATCATCGAGCACCTTGTGCCCGGAGGATCGGTCAATGACGATCTGCGCCACGCTGCCATCGGGATTGATCGACACCGACAACACCAGCGAGCCATACAGCTTGCCGCGCGCTGCCTCGGGGTAGTTCAGCGTGCCGACGCGCTCGATCTTCTGCCGCCAGTCCTCGATGTACTGCGCGAAGCGGTATTCGGTCGTCCGCGCGCCGATGTTTTTCTTGCGCGGGCGCTTGGTGTACTCGTCGGCGGTCTTGCTGATTTCGCCCTCAAGGCGCGCCATCGCCCGCGCCGACTCGGCGAGATCCAGTCCACTCAGGCTCGGCACCGGCGACGGCTGTTCACTGAGATTCTGGCTGGAGGCAACACTGCGCAAGCTCTTCGCCTGAGTCAGCATTTTCTGCTGTGCGGCCTCCAGCTCCTGCACGCGGCGCTGCAATTGCTGGATATCGTCA
>JAEUOG010000043.1 GCA_016790815.1 Dechloromonas sp. | reverse complement strand
GGCGAGGGTGTCGAGGACTTCGCCTTCGAGACGCTTCATGTGCTCCAGCGTGACGTAGAGGAAGTTGCCGGAGCCGCAGGCGGGGTCGAGGACGCGGGTGGTGCACAGTTTGTGGTGCCAGGCGCGCACCAGCCCGGCGGCTTGACCTAGCTTGCCTTCGTTGGCGAGCAGCAGGGCGGCGGCCTGGGTGTCGCGCCAGCCGGCGCGCAGCGGCTCGATGACGGTGGGCAGGACGAGGCGGTCGACGTAGGCGCGCGGCGTGTAGTGGGCGCCGAGGTCGTGGCGTTCGAGCGGGTTGAGGGCGCTTTCGAGCAGGGTGCCGAAGATGGCGGGTTCGACTTCGGCCCAGTCGGCGCGGCTGGCTTCGAGCAGGAGGTTGATCTGGTCGCGGTCGAGCGGCAGGACTTCGGGCTGCTTGAAGAGCTTGCCGTTGAAGCGCGGCAGCTGGGCGCGGATGGCGACGGAGAATTTGCCTTCGTCCATGGCTTGCCAGAGTTCGGCGACGAGGGGGACGAATTGGCTTACTGGGCTGCCCTCTCCCCCGGCCCCTCTCCCGGAGGGCGAGGGGAGGAGGAAGGATTTGAGCAGGCCGGTGAAGGCGCCTTCGTTGTCGACTTTGGGGAGCAGGCCGACGTCTTCGGCGAACATGGAAAACAGGCAGCGCGAGAGGAAGGCGGCGACGCGCTCGGGCTGGTACTTTCCACCATCGGGGCCTTCCAGCGACTGGGCGACGCGGGCGAGGCGGACGGCGATTTCGCGCGTGGCGCGGGCCGTGCGGCGGGCCGGGTCGAGGCTGTGCGGGTCTTGCCAGACGGCCTGGAGGCGGGCGCGGATTTCCGGCCGGGCGAGGTCGTCGAGCCGGATGCGGTGGCTGCGCGGATCGGGGAAGGGCGTGTAGCTGCCGCCGGTGCAGGTAAATTCGGCGTAGAGCTCGATGACGTTGCCGACGTCGAGGACGACGAGAAAGGGCGGCCGGCCTTCGTCGGCGGGCAGGTGGCGGGCGTAGTTTTCAGCCTGGCCACGGGCGCGCAGCAGGGCGTCGTCGAACTGGCGGGTTTCAGAACCGGCGCGGATTTTCTTGGCTTCGCCGATGAAGCTGCCGCGTTTGTAGCAGTCGATGAAGCCGTTGCTGGTGCTGCCGTCGCCGTGATGAAAGATGACGCGGCGCTCGAAGACGTAGGGGTTGTCGCGGGTGTCTTCGTTGGCGGGCTGGGGTTTGTCGACGTCGAGCAGATCGCAGAGGTCGGCGATGAAGAGCTGGTAGTTGGCGCGCTCGGAGCCGCCGGCCGCCCGCCAGCGGGCGAGGAAGGTGTCGATTTGCATGATGTCGGGATTTTAGCCGGCTTTGGCCGCCTTTTAACGCCGCCTGCATCGCCGACGGGAGTGATCTGCGGTCAACCTGGAAAAGCGGCGAAAATCAGGATGTGGCTTCAGGCCAGCAGGTTGGTACGGGCGTACTGACCGGCATGTGCGGCAATGGTGAGCAGTGCTGGTGCGTCGGCGGCCAGGGCGTTGATGAAACCTGTCTTGCCAACATCGTCGATGTCGTATTCGTGGGCACCGAGGTTGCGCAGGAGGCGCATCGCGCGCCAGAAGTCGACGCTATCGAGGATGCCGAGTTTTTCCATGCGGGCGAGCACCCGGTTCATGTCGTTGCCGTCTTCGCCGGAGAGCACCACGATTTCGCGAAAGACGCCAGTGAGCAAATCCTGCAGTTTTCCGAAGCGCTCAATCAGGGCAGAGACGGATTCAAGCGCGACCGGATCAAGCACGCCAACACTGGCCAGCGGATAGGGGTTGCGACCGAGACTGAAACGCAGATGCTCGCTCAATCTGTCGACGGCGTGCAGTTTTTCGGCCAGCAGGGCACGGCGTTGGGTGAAGAGTGTTTGGCGCGCGGACTCGTTACTCACGCGATTCGCTTTCCGGAGAGCCGGGCGATGGTGTGGATGGGGCGCTCGCTGTCCTGCGGGTCCTTGACGATGAGGTCAACGGGGAGGTCAACGGCGTCCTGAAGTTGCATCAGCGCCCGGGCGCGCTGATGGTAGTCGGTGGGGCGCGCTGTTTCGACAAACAAATCAAGGTCGCCACCGCGTGCGTTGTCGTCGAGTCGAGAGCCAAAGACGTAGCACGCCGCATCGTCACCGAAATGATGATGCAGGGTCTGCGAGAGAGATTGGCACTGTTGCTGGCTAAGACGCATGTTGCGATGGTAGCGCTTCGCTACGCCGGGCGAAAGCGTTACGACCGCGGGCTGCTGCGGTCAACCCGGAAAACTAGCGAAAATCGGCGTTGGCCGGGCTGTGACGATATGTCGCAGGGTCGATGGTCACGCCTTTGATAGCATCGCCGGGTTTTGAAAGTGCCAGGGCACGAGGGGGCGGTGACGATGATCGCGCGTTTATTCAGGGCCGGGCAGCGGGGTGTTTCGCGCGGCTTCATCGCTTTTTTTTCGGCGCTACTCCTCTTCTCAGCGAATGCCTCGGCAGCGGGGAAGGCCACTGCGGTTCAGGCGTTCGGGCTGGATAGCCTGGGGAAGATTCAGTCGGCCCGCTTGGGCAAGCCGTTTTTGCTGACCTTCTGGTCGCAGGACTGCGCGCATTGCCCCGGTGAACTGAAGACTCTGGGGGTGTTGAAGAAGCGCTATCCGCAGCTGGACATCGTGCTGGTGGCGACCGATGCCGCCGATACCGCGGCACTGGCGGCAGAGACCGCGAGGGCTTACGGCCTGTCCGGCGCCGAACAATGGATTTTTGCCGATGACAGCCCGGAGCGCATCCGCTATGCGGTGGATCGCAAATGGTATGGCGAATTGCCGCGCACCTTGCTCTATGACCGCAAGCATCAGGTTGAGGGGATTTCCGGTCTGGTTCCGGCGGCGCGCCTGCAGCGCTGGGTGAGCGAGACGCGTTGAGTTTTTTTGCGCGCTGCCGCTGGCTGGCAGCGCGGTTTCAGGCTTCTATGACGATCCGGGGGGATCATGATCAAAGTTGAAATGCTGCCGCAAACACTTCATTTGCGGCCTTTGGCGGTGCTCGTGATGGGCGTGTTTTCTTTGTCGGCGTTTGCGCAGGGGGTGGCGACGGACCGGGAGCTGACGCCGGTGATGGTTTCGGGTACGCGGGCGCCGCTGGACCCGAATCTGCCGGCATCGACCTTCTCGACCACTCGTGAGTCGCTGGCAGAGCAATCCTTCATCAATACCGAGGATGCACTGGCCTATGCGCCGAGCACAACGGTGAGAAAGCGCTTTATCGGTGACCGCAATGCCAATCTGGGCGGCCGCTCTTTCGGTACGACGCAGCCGGCGCGCGGGCTGGCCTATGTCGATGGTTACTTGATTTCCAACTTCCTCGGTCGCTTCGATGCGCCGCGCTGGAGCAGTGTGGCCACCGAAGAAATCGGCCGTGTCGACGTGCTTTACGGGCCATTTTCGGCGATCTATCCGGGCAACTCGATCGGTACGACGGTGGCGATCACGACGCGCAATCCGAAGGAATTCGAAGCTTCCGGGCGTGTCCAGTATTACAGCCAGCGCCACAAGGATTACGGTTTTAGCGGCACCTATAACAACGATCAGGAAAGCGCCTACGTCGGCGCCCGCTTCGGCAATCTGTCGTTGTCGGGGACGGTCAGTCGTCTGGCCTATGAGTCGCACCCGATGACCTACGCGACGATGAATCCCGGGAGCACTGGGACGAATCTGGGGGCGGTCAGCGGTGCGACGATTGATGCTGACCCGACGGGTCAACGCCGGGTGGTGATGGGCGCGACGGGCATGCAGCAAGGGGTTCAGGAGCAGGCCAAGCTGAAACTGGTTTATGACTTCAGCCCGACGCTGCAGGCCGATGGCTTCGTTCTGCAATGGCGTAACGATTACAAGGTGAAGAACCAGAGCTTGCTGCGCAGCACTACGACCGGGGCGGAAGTCTGGAAACCCGCCGGCAATGCCTTCGTCAATTTCAATGGCGTGAATTATCAGTTGCCAACCATGGCGCCACAAGAGGGCGAAGAGCAGCATCTGCAGTACGGTGGGCGGCTGAGAACGAGACACAAGACCGGCTGGAATTATTCCGTGCAAGCCTCGCAGTACAGCGTGCAGGACAGCACGCTGCGCCAGGCCAGCAATTCCGATCCCAGTGCTGTCGGGGGAACGGCGGGGACGGATACGCTGGGCGATGGCACCGGCTGGCGGACTTTTGAGCTGCAGTCGACCTATACGCCGGGGCAGGGCGAAAACCATGCGCTGACCTTCGGCTTCCACCAGAACGACTACACGCTGGAAAACCGCCAGTACCGTCTGACAAACTGGAAGTCGGAGAGCGCCCGTCTCGACATGAACAACAACTACTACGGCAAGACCCGCCTGCAGGCGCTTTACGCGCAGGATGCCTGGCGTTTCCTGCCGGACTGGACAGCGACCGTGGGCCTGCGTCTAGAGCGTTTCGAATCCTATGACGGTTCGCAATATGACCGTCAGGGAACGGCGGCCACACGTCAGGTCAATTACGACGACCGGCAAATTTATGGCGCCAGCCCCAAACTGTCGCTGTCGCGGGTTTTGTCGGACGAATGGCTGGTCCGGGCGTCCTACGGGCGGGGAGTACGCTTTCCGACGGTGTCGGAGTTGTTCCTGGGGTCACGCAACACGACGACCAATATTGTGTACCGCAACGATGCCGGCTTGCGGCCTGAAATCAACGACGCGAAGGAGTTGTCGTTCATCCGTGAAGTTGCAAACAGCAATCTGCGCGTGACCCTGTTCGAGGACGACGTCAAGGATGCCATCTTCCAGCAGACGCTGGTCGGGGCAGGCGTGTCAACCATTCAGAACGTTGATCGCGTCCGTACGCGCGGTGTGGAAACTGCCTTTCAAGGGACCGATGTGCTGATTCGCGGTTTTGATCTGCAAGGGAGTCTGACGCTGGCACAGTCGCAGATTCTTGAAAACAAGGCCGCCAGCGCGACCGAAGGCAACAAGTGGCCGCGGGTACCCCGCGTGCGGGCTTCCCTGTTCGGCACCTACCGTCTGGGCGGTTTCAGTGCCTCGCTCGGCATGCGCCACGAGGGACGGCAGTACAACTCGCTGGATAACAGCGATGGGAATCCCAACACCTATGGCGGCGTGTCCAGCTTCACAGTTGCCGATGCCCGCGTTGCCTATCGTTTCGGCAAGTGGGGCAGTGTCGCGGTGGGGATGGATAACCTGACCGACAAGCGCTACTACGTGTTTCACCCCTACCCGGGGCGGACGACCTATCTTGAAGCGCGTCTGAGCTACTGATGCACACGGCGATGATGAAATGGCTGCTGGGCTGTGGGCTGATGGCGACCATCGCCGTCAGCCTTGCAGCTGATCCGGCGATGTCGGCAAAGCCCAAAAAGCCACGCCCGGAGTTGGGGGCGTCGGCGGCATTTTCGCCCGATGGCGATCTTTATGCGGTGACCAAGGCAGGCGAGCATGTCCTGCTGCATCGCAGTCGTGATGACGGGCAGAGCTGGATGCCGCCGCAGCGGGTGAATGCTCAGGCTGAGGCGATTTCCGCTGATGGCGAGAATCGTCCGAAAGTTGCGTTCGTCGCCGATGGCACGACGCTGGTGTCGTGGACCATGCCGCTGAGCAAGCCCTTCACGGCGGCGATTCGTCTCGCGCGGGCTGAGCCGGGGGCGGCTTTTTCATCGCCGCTGACCGTGCATCGTGACACCGCCGAAATCACACACCGCTTCGAGTCCTTGCACGTGGGCAGCGATGGCCGGGTGAGTCTGGCGTGGATCGATAAACGTGATCTGGAGGCACATAAGCGTACTGGCGCTCCCTATCGCGGCGCGGCCATTTACGCGGCCGTCTCGAGCGATGGCGGGCGCAGTTTTGCGCCGGAGTTCAAGCTCGCCGATCACTCCTGTGAGTGCTGCCGGATAGCCGCCGCCACTGACCGCGATGGTGCCCCGCTGTTCCTGTGGCGGCATGTCTTTGCACCCAACGAGCGTGACCATGCGCTGGCGAAACTCGGCGCTGATGGCCAACCGGAGGCCATGCTGCGGGCGACCTTTGATCGCTGGAAAGTTGATGGCTGCCCGCACCATGGGCCGTCATTGGCCGTGGGCAGCACGGGCGTGCGTCACGCCGTCTGGTTCAATCAGGTCAATGGCGAGGGCCGGGTGTTCTACGGCCAGCTGCCGCAAAAGCCGGGAGAGCAGGTCAAAGCACAGCGCCAGGTCGGCACTGCCGGTGCGGTGCATGCCGACCTGGCGGTGGGTGGTGATGGCGCTGGCGAGCGCATTCTGATTGTCTGGAAGCGTTTCGATGGCGAGGTCACACGACTGGAGGCGGAAATTTCGGAGGATGGCGGCAAGCGCTTCCGGGCAATCGAGCTTGCGCGAAGCGACAACGCGACCGACCAGCCGCGGATCGCGCAGAAGCGCGGACGGTTTTTCGTACTCTGGAATGACGATAAAGTCGGCTTGCGGGTTTTTCCGGTGAATTAATTGCAGCGGCCAAGTTGATCGGCGAGCGATCTGCGGTCAACCCGGAAAACCGCCGAAAATCCGACGCTATGCCCGGCGCTATGCCCGGCGCTCAGGGGTTCTGGCAGGATGATACGAGGTCGTCGCCGCCCTTGCCGCAGGGGGTAAAGCGGCCGCTGACGGGGTGTGGGGTGCCGTCGTCGTCGATGCGGGCTTCGCGGGTTTCCCAGAAGACGATGCCGGATTTGTCGAGCTTGACCTTGAGCAGCCAGCCGATCTTGGACCGCGCTTCCTCGAAACCGTCGAAAACGAAATTGCCGAGGCTGTAGATGATGGGTTTGCCGCGATAGATATCGGCGCCCTGGGTGACGTGCGGGTGGCTGCCGACGACCATGCTGGCGCCTTCGTCGATCATGCGCCGCGCGAAGCTTTGCAGGCGCTGGCTGGCGACCGGTTCGTATTCCCAGCCCCAGTGCATGAAGGGGATGACGAGGTCGGCGCCGGCGGCCTTGGCGGCGCGGATGTCGCTGATGACGTGGTCGTCCTCACTCCAGGCGACGCCGGGCGTCTCGGCGCCGGCTTCGAAGCGGCGCGGGATGAATTCGTTGTAGCCGAGGATGGCGATCTTGAGGCCCTTGCGTTTCACCCACAACGGCTGGTGGGCTTCGACGAGATTGCGGCCGGCGCCGAAGCGGGCGATGCCGGCGGTGTCGAGGCGTTGCATGGTTTCGAGCAGGGCGTCGTTGCCGTAGTCGCCGATGTGGTTGTTGGCCAGCGATACGGCATCGAAGCGCCCGTGCAGCACGGATAGCGTGCGCGGATGGGCGCGAAATGCGTAGAACTTGGGGGTGAGGCGCGTGCCGCTTTCGGCGATGGGGGATTCAAGATTGGCGATGCGGTAGTCGGCAGCCTTCAGGGTGTCGGCGAAGTGGGTGAGCGGGTCGCCGCCGCGTGCGATGAGGCGGCCAGGGCCGTCGTCGAGCATGACGTCGCCGGCGAAAATGAGCGTGAGCGGCTCGGCATGCACGTTGAATGCAGCCAGGAGTGCGATTGCTGCGGTCAACCGGAAAAATCGGCTCATTTTGCAGCGGCTTTCCGCAGCTCGCACCAGTAGTCGAGTTCGCCGCCCCGACGGGGTTCGTACACGCGCTGCTGGCCGGTGAAACCGTGGCTGGGCTGGGCGGTCGGTGGATAGGCGTAGGTGGCTTGCTGGATGATCGGGCGTCCGTCCTCGTGGTCGGCGTAGGCGTAGAGCTTGATGCTGGCGAGGTCGGCTGGTTCGGTGCGAAAGACGATGCGGAAGAGCAGGTAGGAGCCGAATTCGATGGGCGCCACGGTGTAGGGCGAGGCTGTTGGTGCCGCTTCGACGATCGTGGTCGTCCCGCCGTAGGTGACGTGGCAGGCCACCGTTTCGCCCGTCCCGGCGTGCGCGGACATGGCGCCCAGCAGCAGCGCACCGATCAGGGCGCTGCGGCGTTGGTTAGCGCGCGTCGGCACGGCCGGCCGGTTTCAGCACGATGTCGACCGGCACTGGTTGGCCGTTCCTGATTGCCGGCACGGGTTTCGGGCTGGCGAATAGCAGTTTGCCGCTGGCCTCGATGCGGGCGCTGACGGTGGCACCGGCCTTTTTGCCCATGAGGTCGCGGTCGACCGTGGCGCTGAACGGTATCGGCACCTGGGCGCCGTTGAGTTCGTAGCGCTGATCGGCCAGCGTGCGTTGGCCGGACTGGATGCGGATCTTGAGGATGGCGTTCGAGGGCAGGGCGATGCGCGCGAGATAGCGCACGTTGCCGGCGATGTCGATGAAGCTGCTGCTTGCCTGCGGTGCGTCGGACGGCGATTGGGATGCCGGCGGAACCGGTGCCACGTTGCCGCGCGAGCAACGGCGCAGGTTGCCTTTGCCGTCCTCGAAAATGGCGTCGTCGCCCTTGGTGTGGAGGCGGATGGGGTCGGCGCGATAGAGGGCGCCGGAGCCAGAGGGGACGCGCGGCAGCACGACGTCGCCATCGGCAAAATGCAGCATTGCCTGCGGTCGACCGGAAGAGTCGACCGAAAATGAAATGTAGATGCGGCTGGCGTTATCGCAGGTGTAGGTGACGCGCTCGTCGGTAGCAAGGGCGCAGAACGGCAGGGCAAGCGCCGGCAGCATGGCCAGCAGGGAGCGGATGTTCATGGGGTTTCCGGTTTGGGCAGGGTGGTCCAGCGCCCGTCTATCAGGCCTTCGATGGGCTGGAAAGCGGCTTTGTAGGCCATCTTGCGGCTTTCGGCAATCCAGTAGCCGAGGTACAGGTAGGGCAGGCCAAGTGCGCTGCACTGGGCGGCCTGCCACAGGATGTTGTAGGTGCCGAAACTGGCGTTGGGAATGTCCGGATCGAAAAACGTATAGACGGAGGAGAGGCCGTCGTCGAGCACGTCGATCAGACTTACCATGCGTACGATGCCGTCCTCCGAAAATTCGATGAGGCGGGTATCGACGCGGCTTTGCAGCAGAAACTGGGCGTACTGGTCGTGGCCGTCTTCGTCCATGCCGCCGCCGGGGTGGCGTGCCTTCTGGTAGCGGTTGTAGAGCGAGTAATGCTCGTCGTAGTAAAGCAGCGGCAATTCGCGGCCGCGCAGGTTGGCATGCTGCTTCGTAGCCCTGCGCTGGCTGCGGTTAGGCTGAAATTCGGCCACGGGCAGGCGCACCGGCACACAGGCCTGGCAGTTGTCGCAATGGGGGCGGTAGGTGAACACCCCGCTGCGCCGGAAGCCGGCGCGGACCAGGGTGCTGTATATCTCGCTGTCGATCATGGTGGCCGGCGTTGCTACCTGCGAACGTGCCTCGCGGTCGGCCAGGTAGCTGCACGGATACGGCGAGGTCGCGTAAAACTGGAGCAGCGAGAAGGGGAGCGCGGCGTCGTCAGGCTGGGCCATGATTTACCACGCGGGGTCGTGCGGACTGGTCGACCAACTGGCGCGCGATGAGCCTGCTGCGGTCAACGCTGTCAAACAGGTCAAAAAGGCGTCACGCGGAATTTCGCGGCCGCCGAGCGAGGCGAGGTGGTCAGTGTGCATCTGACAGTCGATCATGCCGAATTGGTTGGCCACAAGATACCGTACGAGATGGGCAAAGGCGACCTTGGATGCATCGGTTCGATGGGAAAACATCGACTCGCCGTAGAACATGCGGCCGATGGCCAGTCCGTACAGGCCGCCGACCAGCGTGCCGTCCTCGTAGCTTTCGACTGAGTGCGCCCAGCCAAGTTCATGCAGGCGAACGTAGGCGTCCTTCATGACAGGCGTGATCCAGGTGCCGTCCTGACCGATGCGCGGCGTTGTCGCACAGCCATCCATGACGCCGGCGAAGTTCGTGTCAAAGCGCACGGCAAATTTTCCCGAGCGCAGGGTTTTATTGAGCGAGCGAGTCAGCCGGAACTCTTCGGGAAAAAGCACCATGCGCGGATCTGGCGAGTACCACAGCGGCAGGCCATCGACTGTTCCCCACGGGAAAATACCCTGGCGGTAGGCGTCGAGCAGGCGATCCGGGAGCAGGCCGCCACCGACGGCAAGCAGTCCGCCCATGTCTTCACGGGCCATCTCGACCGGCGGAAAAACATCGAGCGGGCCGAGAAACGGAATCATGCCGGCTTTCGCGCTGTCAGCGGGCGCTGCTGGAGGGGTGCCAGGTGATCGGCTTGGCCTGCTGTTCGAGCTTGATCTCGCAGGCCGAGTCGGTGCATTCCTCGTGCTTCATGAAGGCGATGACGTGGTCCGCGTCGAGCCGGATGCCGATTTTTTCACCGAGGGCGTGATTGTGGTGCGACGGCACCAGCGACAGAACCTGTGTGCCGCTGGCCAGGCGCAGCGTGTAGAGGATGTCTGCGCCGCGAAACGCCTTGTGCAGCACTTCGGCTTGCACAGCGCTGGCGTCGTCATGAACGATGTCGTCAGGCCGAAGCAGCACATCGACCTGGCAACCTTTGTCGCAGGCCGTGCAGGTTTCGTTGCACTCGACTGGCGTATCAGATGTCAGCGTGCCCAGCTCCACGCAAACGCTGTTGTGGTCGCCCACAGTACCGGTGACCAGCACTCCCTGACCGATGAAGTCGGCAACAAAACGGTTAGCCGGGCGGTGATAAAGGTTGTAGGGGACGTCCCATTGCTGGATGCGGCCCTCGTACATGATGCCGATCTCGTCGGCCATGGCGAAGGCCTCGTTCTGGTCGTGGGTGACCATGATCGCCGTCGAGCCCTCGCGCTTGAGAATGTCCCGCACTTCGGCCGACAGGCGCTCACGCAGGCCGACGTCGAGGTTGGAAAACGGTTCGTCGAGCAGAATCAGTTCCGGACGCGGTGCCAGGGCGCGGGCCAGCGCGACGCGCTGCTGCTGTCCGCCGGATAGTTCATGCGGAAACTTGCCGCCCTGGCCCTGCAAGCCGACCGTCGCCAGCAACTGGCGGACACGCAGATGTGCGTCGTCGCCCGGATTGCGACCAAGGCCGAAGGCCACATTTGCTTCGATGGAAAGGTGCGGAAACAGCGCGTAATCCTGAAAAACCATGCCGATCCGCCGCTTCTCGGGCGAGACGCGCTCGCCAGATTTGCTGACGACCTTGCCATGCAGGCGGATTTCACCACCGGCGATATCTTCGAATCCCGCAATGCAGCGCAGCAGGGTTGTCTTGCCGCAGCCAGAGGGGCCGAGCAGGCAGGCAATGCTGCCTGCTTCGAGTTGGAAGCTGGCGCCATCGACGACGGTGTGCTTCCCGTAGCGCTGGACGACGCCATTTAGTTCAAGTTGGGCCATAGCGGTCGATTATAATTCGCATTCACAAACATGCGCACAGCCCAATATTCCCCCCTGCTGACGGTCGGAATCGTCGTTGCCCTGCTGGCCGGTTTGCCGGTGGCCAGCGTCGGTCTCAATCTCTTTGTCGGTGGGACCAGCGCCACCTGGTCGCACCTGGCCGATACCGTACTCTCCGAATACATCGCCAATTCCCTCTGGCTCTGCCTGGGCGTTGGTTTTGGGGTCGGCATCGTTGGCGTGGCGACAGCCTGGCTGACCGCCATGCACGAGTTTCCGGGGCGGCGATTTTTCGAATGGGCCATGGTTTTGCCGCTTGCCGTGCCGGCTTACGTCATGGCTTATGTCTACACGGACTTCCTCCAGTTTGTGGGGCCGGTGCAAACCTTCCTGCGCGATACCTTCGGTTGGGAGCATGGCGACTACTGGTTCCCGGATATCCGCACGCTGCCCGGCGCCATGCTGATGTTTGTCAGCGTCCTGTACCCCTACGTTTACCTGCTCGCCCGTAGCGCTTTTCTCGAACGCGCCAGCGGCATGCTGGAGGCGGCGCGCACGCTGGGCATGGGGCCGTGGCGGGCTTTCTTCGCAGTGTCATTGCCGCTGGCTCGTCCGGCCATCGTTGCCGGCGTCGCGCTGGCGCTCATGGAAACGCTGGCCGACTACGGTACCGTTGCCTATTTTGCGGTCAACACGTTCACGACGGGCATTTACCGCGCCTGGTTTTCGCTTGGTGACCGTATCGCTGCCGCCCAACTGGCCGCCATGCTGCTCGCCTTCGTGCTCTTCCTGCTTATGGCCGAGCGTACCTCGCGGGGGCGGGCGCGCTATAACAATACCACCGGACGTAACCGCCCGATGGCTGGTGCACAACTTCGTGGCCTGTATGCCTGGCTGGCGACGCTGGTTTGCGCCACCCCCTTGCTTCTCGGCTTCATTCTGCCGGCGACGCTGCTGATGAAAATGGCACTGACCGAGGGCGATGCCCAGTTCGGTGAGCGTTTCCTCGTGCTCGCCCGCAACAGTTTCGTGCTGGCTGGCGTGACCGCGTCCATCGCTGTGCTGCTCGCCTTGCTCATGGGCTACGGTGCCCGTTTGTCGAAAACGACTTTCGCCAACAGCCTCAACCGCCTCGTCGGTCTGGGCTACGCCGTCCCGGGTGCTGTTATCGCAGTCGGTGTGCTGATTCCCGTTACGCGACTGGACAACTGGCTGGCGGGGCAATGGGAGTTGTGGTTTGGTCACAATCCCGGCTTGCTGTTGACCGGTGGCATCGCCGCACTGATCTATGCCTACCTGGTACGTTTTCTGGCGGTGGCTCTGCATACCGTCGAGTCCAGCCTGGCCAAGATCACGCCGAACATGGATGATGCAGCCCGCAGCCTGGGACTGGGGCAGGGTGAAACCCTGCGTCGCGTGCATGTGCCGATCCTGCGTGGCAGTCTGCTGACGGCGGGCTTGCTGGTGTTCGTCGATGTGATGAAAGAACTGCCGGCCACCTTGGTCATGCGTCCATTTAATTTTGATACGCTGGCCACGCAGGCCTATACCCTGGCTTCCGACGAGCGGCTGGCCGAGGCATCGACGGCCGCACTGGCCATCGTCGCGGTGGGCTTGTTACCTCTGATCGCCCTGTCGCGCCAGATTACGGCGGCACGGCGGCGCTAGTGGTCTGCTTCGTAGATGGCCAAACTACAGAGAACGCAGAATTTGCGCCTGTGGCCAGGCCGAACCGCAGCGATAGCCCTCGCTGTCGCGAGGATGAGCAACAACCCCGCAGGCGGAAAGGCAAGCTTTATGGTTCGGTTATCTGCTAAGCAGCCCCTGGAATTCAGGGCTTAAACTCAGGATAGGGTCGCGACGGTGGCAGTTGGCCTTTGTCTGACGGGGAGGTCTGGGTCTCTGGCGCCTCGTTCTCGTCAAGAAAAAGCAGGTCCATGCTGAGGACGCTGGTTTCGGTTCCAAGATGACCAGGCAGCGCTTGTTCCTTGTCGTCGGGCAGAGAACAATCCACAGAAAAATGCCCATCAGGTGATGAAAACTCTATGAGGTTGTCCGGCTTGCTTTCGGGATGCAAAGGAAATATGTCCTCATCGCCGGGCAGGGATAGGCTGGAGGTTGAATACTCGATGACGTTGCCCGGATCGTGCTTCGGAGTTGGTGACTCCGTGGTGGCGCCGAATACGGGCTGTAGCGAAGTGTCTGGAGTCTCGAGCGAAGCCAAGGCGCCGGCAACGGGCGCGGCACCGTTTTCCAGCAACAGGTTCACGATGTCCTGGTGGTTTTTTCTCAGTGCCAGCCGCAATGGCGCCCCTATGCCATCGCAGGATGCTGCGTCGGGATTGGCGCCGTGCTTCAGTAGCTCGCGAACAATTGCCAAATTGCCATCAAAACAGGCTGTACGTAGCGGAAGACCGCCAAATCCATGCACATCGGGCAACTCGACGTCGTCACCATTTTTCAGAGCCAGAGCGACACCGCGAATGTCTCCGGTGCGGATGGCTTCGATAAGGCTACTCGTTGTAAATCCTTTTGTAGTCATAATCCAGATAACCCAAAGCCTCCGCGAATTGTAGGCAATTGCGGAGGCTTTTGCGAGAACTGGCGTTATTTGAAGCCGGCTCGGTCAAATATGATCTGTGCCTTGGTCTGATACATGGCGAGATTTTTTATCGGCAACTTGTCGGCCTTGAATTTGCCCATGGCTTCCAATCCGGGATTGGCTACTTTTACGCTGTCGACCGCAGGCCATTCGTTGTTGCCATCCGCAAAATAGCGCTGCGCCTGATCGGAAGCCAGATACTCGAGGAACTGAATAGCAGCTTCTCGGTGCGGCGCAGTTTTCAGTACGCCACCGCCAGACACGTTGATATGGGCGCCATTGCTACCTTGGTCCGGCCACACGATACCGACCCGTTCCATCACTTTCAAATCTTCGGTTTTGGTTGAGCGGAGCAGGCGTGCCACATAGTAGGTGTTGGAGATTGCCACGCCGCATTCGCCTGCAGCAACAGCCTTGATCTGGTCGGTGTCGCCGCCCTTGGGGGCACGAGCAAAATTGGCCACCATGCCGCGAGCCAGTTCTTCAGCCTTGGTTTCCCCGTGGTGGGCTATGATCGACGCCATCAGCGACAGGTTGTAGGGATGGGAGCCTGAGCGCGAGCAGAACTTGCCTTTCAGCTTCGGGTTGGCCAGGTCGGCGTAGTTCTGCACATCTTCCGGCTTCACTGTGAGTTTGTTGTAAACGATCACGCGAGCTCGAGTTGAAAAAGAGAACCAGTCCTCAGTACGCAAGTGGGCAGGGATGCGCGATTCGAGAATTTTTGATGATACCGGCGCAAACAGGCCGAGCTCATGGGCTTTTGCGAGGCGCGCAGCGTCAACGGTCAGGAAAACGTCCGCCGGGCTGTTGGCGCCTTCATTCTTGATGCGCTCCAGCAACTCGTCTTCCTTGCCTTCGATCCGGTTGATCTTGATGCCGGTCTGCTGCGTGAAGTTGGCATAAAGCGCTTCGTCCGTCTGGTAGTGACGGGCGGAATACAGATTGAGTATTTTTTCCTGTGCAAGCGCCAAATTAAAACTGCCAATGGTTGCGGCGACAAGAAGGGCGGGCATCAGTTTCATGCAGGAACTCCGACTTTGTATGAGAATCGTTCCAGTTTACCGGCAGCGGATTGCTTTGTAAATGAGAACGATTATCTTTTTGTGGCGTAAAAAAAGCGGCTCGCAAGCCGCTTATTGTCAGTTTCCTTGAAGGATGCGTCGAGCCCCATTGTAGCGGGACATCCAGTAGCTGTTATCCATGTTCTCAACGCGCACTTCGGCGCCGGTGCGGGGGGCGTGGAGAAAATGATTGTCGCCAAGATAAATCCCGACATGCGAAAAAGTGCGTCGCATCGTGTTGAAAAATACCAGATCACCTGGTTTCAACTGGCTAGCATCAATTTGCTGGCCAACTTCGCTCATTTCACGGGCCGTGCGTGGCAGGCTGGCGCCGATGCTGTCCTTGAACACAAGACGGACAAAACCACTGCAGTCCAGACCGTTACTTTCGTCATTGCCACCGAGGCGGTAGCGCACGCCAACCAGTTTCAGGCCTTGCAGGATGACATCCTGAGCGGCGTTGGTGTAACGTTCAAAGAACGACGCCTGATCCTCTGGCTTGCGAATCGACTCTGCGGCGCAGGATGTAGCAATCCCGCCAACGAGCAATGTAGAAGCAACAAGGAGAGACGCCAAAACTTTTTGCATAGCTGCGAAATATATTTGAAACGAGGTCTTCTGTAAAGGTCTGTAAAGGCCTTGGAAAATTCACTGCCTGCAACTATGTTCATCATCCGTAATTATGAATACAATTTCCTTCCCAAGGCGTGAGGTGAACAATGGATTCCTTCAAGGCACTGCTGATTGAAGAAAGAGATGGCAAGGTGAGCAGTGGTTTCGTCCGTATGGACGAAAGCCAGCTTGACGCCGGGACTGTCACGATCAAGGTTTCGTATTCGAGTATCAACTACAAGGACGCGTTGGCTGCGACAGGTGCTGGCAAGATCATTCGGCGTTTCCCTTGTGTGGGTGGCATCGATCTTTCCGGCACGGTCATCGAGAGTGGTGATGTGCGTTTCAGGCCTGGTGATCAGGTCATTGCCACAAGCTTTGATATCGGTGTGGCCCATCATGGCGGCTATGCCGAAATCGCCCGGGTCCCAGGCGAATGGGTGGTGCCGTTGCCGGCAGGGCTCTCGCCATACGATGCGATGGCTTTGGGAACCGCCGGGTTTACGGCTGCGCTGGGCATCGTTCGTATGGAAGAAAACGGCCTGCGTCCGAGCAAGGGGCCGGTCATCGTGACAGGTGCCACGGGCGGCGTGGGAAGTCTGGCGGTAGACATGCTGGCCAGGATTGGTTACCACGTGGTGGCATTGACCGGCAAAGAAAGCGAGGCCGATTACCTGCGCAGCCTGGGTGCTGCTGAGGTCATGTTGCGCCAGAATCTGGATTTGTCGAAGATAAGGCCACTGGACCGGGGACGCTGGGCGGGGGCTGTGGATAACCTCGGTGGAGATGTTCTGGCGTGGATCGCCAGCAGCATGGAGCAGGGTGGCACCATCGCCAGCATTGGCCTGGCGGCCAGCATGTCGCTCAATACGACTGTCGCCCCGTTTATCCTGCGCGGTGTTTCCCTACTTGGGATTGATTCCGGTTACATCCGGGAACCCTATCGAAGTGGCGTCTGGCAGCGTCTGGCCAGTGATTTGCGCCCGCCGCATCTGGCGACTATGTCTCGACGGATTCCTTTTGACGATCTGCCGGCTACTTTTGCCGAATATATTGCAGGTCGCGCCAAGGGGCGCGTGGTGGTGGAAGTTGCCGGAGGCTGATGTGGCTGAACTGCCGCGCATCCTCATAGTTGATGACTCACGGGTCGTCAGGATGTCGCTTATGCAGCACCTGAAGGGGCAATACGAGGTGCGGGAAGAAGGAGATGGCGAAGCTGCATGGCAGACCCTGATCCTCGATCATTCGATCCGTGCAGTCATTTCCGATCTGCAGATGCCCAAGTTGAACGGGTACGAGTTGCTGGACCGCATGCGCACGTCAAAGCTGAAACGCTTGCAGCAATTGCCGTTCATTCTGGTTTCCGGAGAAGAGACCGAGGAGGAGCGGGCGAAGGCAAAGACGCTTGGCGTTTCCGATTTTGTCACCAAGGGTGCGGGTTGCACCGAGGTGTCGACCCGACTGAAAAATTTGCTCGTGCTTTCCGATGCGCAGGAGCACATCGATGCCGGTCGCGAGAAAATGGTTCAGGATCCGGTCAGTGGGTTGTTTTCAAGAAAATATCTTGAGCTGCAGTCGGCGCAGGCCATGTCGCACGCGACCCGGCACGGGGTTGACGTCAGTGTCATGGTGTTGGGTTTTGATGGTTATGAAGGTATGGTCGAGCAGCTTGGTGTCCAGGTTGCTGAAGAGGTCGGGAATCGTTTCGCCAAAATGTTGACTGGCAAGATTCGTCAGGAAGACAGCCTTGGTCATTTCGGCGCGGGGCAGTTCGCGATTGTTTCGCCCGGTACGGCGCCCGCATTTTGTGTGACGTTTGCCGAACGGGTACGGGAAGCTGTCGAGGTGGCTCGTCTGACCGTCCATGGACGGACCGTTGCCCTGACCGTCAGCATTGGCTTGGCCAGCGCGCCGACGGATCTGGTGACGTCAGCCGGTGCGCTGCTCGACATGGCGGGTGAACGCATGTTTGTCGCCATGAGGGCGGGTGGAAACAGGACTGAGTCGGGTGGTGTGACACCCGCTTCACGGCCCATTTCCATTCATCATGCGCTGGAGTTGGTGGCTGCCAATCGGCTGTCTCCGGTTATCCCGCACCTGCCATCGCTGGCTGAACGATTGTTGCCGTTGATGAAGTTGATGAATCTGGAATTGGGGTTGTCTTTGCCGCTGGCAGAGATTGAACGTCTTTTGAGCGAACGGAAATCTCAAAAAAACTAGTCCGTTCTGTATTTTGTTGTGCAGGAAAACCTAGTTAGAGGGAGTTTTATGGCGACGTACAAGGAGTTTCACCAGTATTCCATCGAAAAACCGAACGAGTTCTGGACCGAACAGGCCCAACTCGTGGATTGGAAGGAGCCGTTCACCCAGGTGTGCGACTATTCCCGTCCGCCGTTCGCAAAATGGTTCGTCGGTGGCAAGACCAATCTGTGCCACAACGCGGTTGACCGCCATGCGGCCAAGCGTCCGGATGCTGCGGCGTTGATCTTCATTTCGACGGAAACCGACGAAGAGAAGGTCTACAGCTTTGCCGAACTGCAACGTGAAATCGAGCGCATGGCGGCCATTTATCAGAGTCTCGGCGTCAAGAAGGGCGACCGCGTCCTGATTTACATGCCGATGATCGCCCAGGCGACCTTTGCAATTCTCGCTGCTACCCGTATCGGCGCCATCCACTCGGTGGTGTTTGGCGGTTTCGCATCCGGTTCGCTGGCGACGCGTATCGACGATGCCAAGCCGACTCTGATCGTATCTTCCGATGCTGGCATGCGTGGTGGCAAGGCTGTTCCTTACAAGCACCTGCTCGATGAAGCCATCGATCTGGCCGAACACAAGCCAGCCAAGGTGCTGATGGTCGATCGTGGCCTGGACAAGGCTTTCAACAAGGTTGCCGGTCGCGATGTCGATTACGCTACCGAACGCGCCAAGTTCATGGATGCCAAGGTGCCGTGCGAATGGCTGGAGTCTTCCGAGCCATCCTACATCCTCTACACCTCCGGCACGACCGGCAAGCCGAAGGGCGTGCAGCGCGATACCGGCGGTTACGCCGTGGCGCTGGCGTCGTCGATGAAACACATTTACTGCGGTGGCGAGGGCGAAACCTTCTTCTCCACCTCGGACATCGGCTGGGTGGTCGGCCATTCCTACATCATCTACGGCCCGCTGATCGCCGGCATGGCTACCGTGATGTACGAAGGCACGCCGCTGCGTCCGGATGCGGGCATCTGGTGGCAGATCGTCGAGAAGTACAAGGTCTCGGTCATGTTCTCCGCGCCGACCGCCGCCCGCGTGCTGAAGAAGCAGGACCCAGCCTTCATGCACAAGTACGACCTGTCGTCACTCAAGCATATCTTCATGGCCGGCGAGCCGCTCGACCAGCCGACGCATGAGTGGTTTATGACCGAACTGCAAAAGCCGGTCATCGACAACTACTGGCAGACCGAAACCGGCTGGCCGATGCTGGCCGCGCTGCCGGGCGTCGAGAAGACCCCGATCAAGTACGGTTCGCCGTCCTTCCCGGTCTACGGCTACAACCTGCAGATCTTCCGCGAAGATGGTTCGGTCTGTGGCGCCAATGAAAAGGGTATTGCCGCGGTCATCCCGCCGCTACCGCCCGGCTGTCTGTCCACCGTCTGGGGGCAGGACGACCGTTTCGTCAGCACCTACTTCACGCTGTTCAAGGAGCCGCTGGTTTATTCCTCCTACGACTGGGCGATCAAGGACGACGACGGCTATTTCACCATCCTTGGCCGTACTGACGACGTGATCAACGTTGCCGGTCACCGTCTGGGCACCCGCGAAATCGAGGAAGCCATCCAGAACCATCCGGCGATTGCCGAAGTGGCCGTGGTCGGCGTCGAGGACAAGCTCAAGGGCCAGGTGCCGATGGCGTTCGCTGTCGTCAAGGATGCTTCCAAGCTTTCTTCGCCGGAGTTGATCAAGGCGCTGGAGAAGGAAGTCTTTGGTACGGTCGACAGCATTCTCGGTGCCATTGGCCGTCCGGCCCGCGTGCACTTCGTGACCGGTCTGCCCAAGACCCGTTCCGGCAAGATGCTGCGCCGCTCGCTGCAGGCGTTGGCTGAAGGTCGCGATCCGGGCGATCTGACGACCATCGACGATCCTTCAACGCTGGAGCAGATCAAGAACGCGCTGGCAAACTAAGCTTCGTCACAGGTTCTGTAAGCCCGCCGATGAAAGTCGGCGGGCTTTTTTTCCGCCTATTTCTTTTTTTGGCCATTTTTTCCGGTTGACCGTGGAATTCTGCGTGACGAGGGCGTTTGGCCTGGTGTCACAATCAGTGTTGGTGACGGGTGGTAGAATGCCCGCCAACTGAAGCTTTCTGTGGTTTTTGACAAATGATTTACGAAACCGTCGCCGCCGTCGATCTTGGCTCAAACAGCTTCCGCTTGCAGGTTGGGCGGGTGGTGGACAACCAGATCTATACGCTGGACTCGATGAAAGAACCGGTTCGGCTGGCTTTAGGCTTGATGCCGGACAAGCGCCTCGATGCGCCGGCGCAGGCCCGCGCCCTCGACGCGTTGCGCCGTTTTGGCGAGCGATTGGGCGGACTGGACAAAGGCGCCGTGCGCGCCGTGGCAACGAATGCCCTGCGCGTTGCCAAGAACGCCTACGAGTTCCTGCCCCTGGCCGAGGAGGCGCTCGGCTTTCCCATCGAGGTCATTGCCGGTCGCGAAGAGGCTCGTCTGATCTATATCGGCGCTTCCCACTCGCTGCCCTCGGCCGCGCATAAACGCCTGGTAATCGACATTGGCGGAGGCTCGACCGAGTTCATCATCGGCAAGCGGCATGACCCGCAGCTCATGGAGTCGCTGTACATGGGGTGCGTCAGCTACACGATGCGCTTCTTCCCGGATCGCCGGATCGACCGCAAGCGCCTCCGTGAAGCGCAGGTGGCGGCGGCCAAGGAGATCGAACTGATCGCAGCCGATTACCAGCGTTTGGGCTGGAAGGAGGCCGTTGGATCGTCCGGTTCGGCGCGGGCGATTGCGGATGTTCTGGAATTGAACAGCATGAATCCCAACGGCGAAAGCGGCATCACGCGGATCGGGCTGGAGAAGCTGTGCGCCCTGCTCGTCAAGGCTGGTTCGGCTGAGGCACTCGATCTGCCGGGCGTGAAGGGTGATCGCCTGCCGGTGTTTCCAGGTGGCGTGGCCATCATGTCGGCGATCTTCGAAGAGCTCAACATCGAGAAAATGGCCTATGCCGATGGGGCCTTGCGTCTGGGCGTGCTCTATGACCTGCTTGGACGCTTTCATCATCACGATATGCGTGATTCGACGGTGGCCCAGTTCCGGCGTCGCTATCAGGTGGAGGGCGAGCAGGTTGAGCGCGTCGAGGCTTCGGCGCTGTCCGCGTTGTCCCAGCTCTCGTCCGGATTGCCGGGTGAGGCCGACGTCCAGTTCCTGTCGTGGGCCTGTCGCCTGCACGAAATAGGCATTTCCGTCGCCCACAATGCGTATCACAAGCATGGCGCCTATGTTCTGACTTACGCGGACATGCCGGGTTTCTCGAAAAAGGATCAGGCTCGGCTGGCCATGCTGGTGCTTGGCCATCGCGGCAAGCTCGAGAAACTGGGGGCGATTCCTGCGGTCGACAGTGCCTGGGATCTCATTTTCTGCTTGCGGTTGGCGGTGCTGCTCCACCGTACCCGCGACGACCGCGCCCTTCCCGCCTGGCGTGTCAGCCGCAGCCCGAATGGCTTTGTCGTCGAATTGCCCGCGGACTGGCTGGCCGCCAATCCCTGGACTGCCGCGGCCTTTGGAGAAGAGGCGACTGTCTGGAGGCAGCTTGGCCGGGAGTATGTTCTCCAGTCTAAATCGACGAGGAAAATCGCGTGAGCGAATCCCCGCGCTTGCTGGTCGAGCCGGGGAGAGTGAAGCTGTCCGGAAGCTGGACGCTGGCCGAAATGTTGCCGCGACTGCCAGCCTTGCAGGCTGAACTGGCTGCCTGTCCAAGCGGTATCGACCACTGGGATTTGTCGGCTGTCACCCGGCTGGATAGCGCAGCAGCTGTCCTGCTATGGCGAACCTGGGGTGCCCGGTTGCCGGCTGGGCTGGTCGCCGGGGAGTTGCACCGGCAAGCGCTCCAGCGGGTGGCCGAATTGCCACGGGAGATTCCGGAGCAGGCCAGAACCCCCCTGCGTTTCCCTGAACTGGTCGGTGCCTTGCTGCTCAAGGCCCTCGTCAATCTACGCGGCATGATCGCCTTGTTCGGCCAGTTGCTGCTTGATGTCGGCTATCTGATTCGCCATCCGCAGGATGTGCCGTGGAAAGAATGCTGGGCGAACGTTTACAAGGCGGGTGCGCAGGCATTGGCCGTGACGGCGATGGTGGGTTTTCTGATCGGGGTGACCATCAGCTATCTCTCCGCATTGCAGCTCAAGAGCTTTGGCGCCGACTTGTTCATCGTCAATATTCTCGGCATCTCGATCATTCGTGAACTCGGGCCGGTGCTCGTTGCCGTGCTGGTCGCCGGACGATCCGGCTCGGCGATGACGGCGCAGATCGGCGTGATGCGGGTCACCGAGGAAATCGATGTCCTGTCTACGATGGGGATCTCGCGCAGCATCCGTGTCGTTTTACCCAAAATTTTCGGGTTGACCGTAGCAATGCCGCTGCTTGTGCTGTGGACCTCGTCTGTCGCCCTCTTCGGCGGCATGCTGGCGGCGCTGCTCCAGCTCGATCTCTCGCTGATCTATTTTCTCGATAACCTGCCACGTGCGGTCCCGGTGGCCAATCTCATCATTGGCCTGAGCAAGGGCGTGGTGTTCGGCTTTGTTATTGCCCTCGTCGCCTGCCACTTCGGCTTGCGCGTCAAACCCAATACCGAAAGTCTGTCGGCCAACACGACCAGCGCCGTGGTTACCGCAATTACCACGGTCATACTCTTCGACGCCATATTTGCCGTCTTTACGCGGCATATCGGTGTGCCCCAGCTATGAGCCAGCCGCCCGTCATCGAACTCAGTGGTGTTTGCGCCAGCTTTCGTGGCCGGGTAGTCCATCGCGACCTTTCGTTAAGGGTGGAGGAGGGCCAGATCGTCGGTCTCCTCGGTGGTTCGGGTAGCGGCAAGACGACCTTGTTGCGCGAAATACTGGGACTGCTGCGCCCGGATTCAGGCAGCGTCCGATTGTTTGGCGTCGATCTGAATGAGCCCGATGTCCAGTTGCAGCGCGACCTGCGTCGGCGCCTCGGGATGCTGTTTCAGCACGGCGCGCTGTTTTCGGCACTCTCGGTGTTCGATAACATCGCCTTCCCGCTGCGCGAACTGCGTTGTCTCGATGCAGACTGGATACGCCGTCTGGTTCATCTCAAACTGGCCATGGTCGGTCTTGAGCCCATGCACGGCAAGTTGATGCCTGCCGAACTGTCGGGTGGCATGGTCAAGCGCGTAGCGCTGGCACGCGCCCTGGCGCTGGAGCCCGAACTGCTGTTGCTCGACGAGCCGACCGCCGGCCTCGATCCAGACCGAAGCCAGAATTTCGTCGAACTCGTCGGCGACCTCCAGCGCGAACTGGGCCTGACCGTCGTCATGGTCACCCACGATCTTCACACGCTGGCCGGATTGGCCACCCATGTTGCCGTGCTGGCCGACCAGCACATCATCGCCTTCGGCCCGAAGGCTGAAGTGATGACCGTCGATCACCCTTTCGTTACCGGCTTTTTTGGCGCAGATCGCCGGAAGCTGCTTTAATTGACGCTCATGGAAAACAAGTCCTACGCCTTCGCCGCCGGTCTCTTTGCCTTGCTCCTCGGCCTGGCTGCCTTGCTGGCCGTCTACTGGCTGAATGGCAGCAAGGATTCGGCGCATGATTACATCGTTGTCACCAAGCAAAATATTGGTGGCCTGAACCCGCAGGCGCAGGTTCGCTATCGCGGTATCCGGGTCGGCAAGGTCAGCGATATCCGTCTTGATCCGGAGGATTACAGCAATATTCTGGTGACCATTTCGGTCAATGATGACGTACCGTTGACCAGAGGAACGGTCGCCAAACTCAACTATCAGGGGGTGACTGGTCTGGCACACATCCTGTTGCTGGAAACAGGCAAGGATGGTGAGGCATTGGTCCCGAATGACGCCCAGCCACCCCGCATCACCATGATTCCATCCCTGCTCGAAGAGCTGGGCGAGACCGGCATGGCTACGCTCAAGCAAGCCCGCCAGCTGATGGCCAACGCCAGCGCAGTGCTTGATGACGAAAATCGCGTCCAGCTCAAATCGACCCTTGCCAACCTCGAGGCAGCTTCCGTTAACTTGAAGCCGGTGCTTGAAAACCTGAACTCGACGCTATTGCAGGTCAGGAAGCTGCTCGACGACCGTAACATCCGGAATTTGTCACAGGCTGCCGGTGAGGTTCAGCCTTTGCTTGCCGATACGCGCATTCTGATCGGCAAGATGCAGGTTGCGACCGACAAACTCGACGTGGCTATCGGCGATGCATCGGCTGGCGGAACGTCGGCGCTGATGCCTCGCCTCAACGAACTCGCTACTGATTTCTCGCTGACCTCACGCCAATTGAGCCGGGTCCTGCGGGTACTCGAAGACACGCCACAGGGGCTGGTCTTCGGCGCTCCCGCGCAGGCGCCCGGTCCGGGCGAAGCAGGCTTCAATCCGGCTGGGGAGAAATAAGATGCGCTGGCTGGCTACATTCTTGACCTGCTGCCTGCTGGCTGCTTGTTTCACCTCAGGCAAACGTGGCGGCGATAGTCCCTTGGCAATCTACGATTTTGGTACTGCACCGGCCAGCTTGCTGGCTGCGCCCCGCAAGCAGCCGATGGCACTCGAGGTGCGGGCGCCGCTGTGGTTCGACACCCAGGGTATCGATTATCGACTCGCGCATATCGACGCGGGGCGGCTACGCGAGTATGCCCGGGCGCGCTGGGCCGGGCCGCCGGCTCAGATGATGCAGCAAAGACTGATGCAGCAGCTTGGTTATTCGATGGCAGGACAGAGCCAGACCCGCTGCCTGGTGCGCGTTGAAATCACTGAGTTCAGTCATGTGTTCGCTTCCCCGGAAAACAGCAAGGGCCTGTTGCAAGGGAGGGCGGTTCTGTTGGACCGGGCACGCCGCCAAGTTGCGGAGCTCGATCTGCAAATTGAGAAGTCCGCTCCGAGTCAGGACGCCCGTGGCGGCGTCAGTGCCTTGACGGCTGCTGTTGAACAATTAGCCGCCAATTTGCTCGCATGGGAGAAAGGGCAGGGGGCCAGCCTTTGTTCCGGTTAGCTGGCGATGATACGTTCCGCGATGCGTTTTTTAAGATCAGCCAGATTGTCGTCGAAGTGCGCGTAGTGCATGAGTGACAAACCAAATACACAGGCGTAGAGCAAAAGGCTGCGGCTCTTGGCTTCAGCATCCGACATGCCGGATGCGACGAACAGTTTTCGGGTGCATTCAAGTCGATAGAGATCGACTTCCTCGACGATCGCCGCAGCCTGTGGATCATGCCGTGCCCAATCCCGGACGGCGAGTTCGATTGACATGCCCTTGCGGTTTCGACTTGCGCCATACACCTCGATGGCGTAATGCAGTTGCTGGCTTTCATGCCCCGCGGCGACGGATGTGGTTTTTTCTATATCGCGAATGCGCCCGATTTTCCATTGCTCAAGCACTGCATCGAGTAGCGCCTGCCTGTCCTTGAAGTGCCAGTAAAAACTGCCTTTAGTCACGCCACAGCGCTTGGCCAGCACTTCGACACGCAAACCCGTGACACCTTCACTGGCCAGCACATCAATAGCCTCATCCACCCAGCGTTCCGGGTCGAGTTGAGCGCGTGCCTCTGCAGTCCGCTTGCGTGGCTTTGAGGATGCAGGTTTAATCGAAGCCTTGACAGGTTTGTTTTCCATACGCTACCGTATGCGTTTCCATACGACACAGTATGGTCATTGTGCTGATTGAGTGATCGTCTGTCAAACGGACGGCAGTAAAAAGTCAAACCGATCTAAAGGAGATGCGTGTGAAGATTCTCGTACCCGTAAAACGCGTTGTAGATTACAACGTCAAGGTTCGCGTCAAGGCGGACGGTAGTGGCGTTGATCTGGCCAACGTCAAGATGAGCATGAACCCCTTTGACGAAATCGCCATCGAAGAAGCCGTGC
>JAEUOG010000039.1 GCA_016790815.1 Dechloromonas sp. | reverse complement strand
CGTCTGAAACTGTGCTGCCAAAATTCTTGGCGTCCCCACGGGGATTCGAACCCCGGTCGCCGCCGTGAAAGGGCGGTGTCCTAGGCCTCTAGACGATGGGGACCCGGACCTTAGATCTAGAACTGCCAGTTCGGCACCTGGTGGAGGTACGCGGGATCGAACCGCGGACCTCTTGCATGCCATGCAAGCGCTCTCCCAGCTGAGCTATACCCCCAGTTTGCGAGGAAGCCGAACTGCTTTTAGCTTTTCAGCTCAGGCAGACAACCGAAGTTTTCACCCTGTATTACAAACCGGAAAAAACCGGGTTTTTATATAGTTGGCGGAGTGGACGGGACTCGAACCCGCGACCCCCGGCGTGACAGGCCGGTATTCTAACCAACTGAACTACCACTCCACATCTGAAACTGTACTGCCAAAATTCCTGGCGTCCCCACGGGGATTCGAACCCCGGTTACCGCCGTGAAAGGGCGGTGTCCTAGGCCTCTAGACGATGGGGACCCTGGACCAACTTCTTTCGCACTTTGGTGGAGGTACGCGGGATCGAACCGCGGACCTCTTGCATGCCATGCAAGCGCTCTCCCAGCTGAGCTATACCCCCGCCGCGAAAGAAGGCCGCATTATAGGGAGCACCTTGGTCCTTGTAAAGGGCCTTTCGCGATTATTTAGAGGTAGGGTGCCAGTGCTGCGGCAACCTTGTCACGGCCGATCAGGGTGATGACCGCGTCGACTGCCGGGGTTTGTGCCTGGCCAGTCAGGATGACGCGTAGCGGCATCGCCAGTTTGGGCATCTTGAGTCCGTGTGTGGTAACCATTTCCTTGATCAATGTATTGATGGCAGGCGCTTCCCAAGCGACGCTGGCGATACCAGCTGCGAAATCGGCGAGTGCCGGGCGAGCCTCATCTGCCAGATGTTGGGCCAGCAATTCCGGATTGGGCGTGACGTAGCTGTAGAAAACCTCGACGGCATCGGCCAGCACGTTCAGCGTATTGCTGCGGTCAACATACAAAACGGCCGCTTTTTCAAGATCGGGGCCGGTTGCTGTATCGATGCCGCGCGCGGCCAGAATGGCCTGGACGCGGGCAGCAAGTTCAGCCGGTGGCATCAGCTTCATGTAATGCTGGTTCAACCAGAGCAGCTTCTCGGTATTGAACTGGGCGGCTGACGCCGTGATGTGGTCAAGGTCGAACCACTCGACGAATTGCTGGCGTGAAAACACTTCTTCATTGCCGTGCGACCAGCCAAGACGGGCGAGGTAATTGATGACGGCCTCGGGCAGGAAGCCGTCATCGTCGTATTGCATGACCGACACGGCGCCGTGTCGTTTCGATAATTTCGCGCCATCGTCGCCGAGGATCATCGACAGGTGGGCATAGGTCGGCACATCAGCGCCCAGAGCGGCGAGGATGTTGATCTGGCGCGGCGTATTGTTGACGTGGTCGTCGCCGCGGATGACATGAGTGATGCCCATGTCCCAGTCGTCGACACAGACGCAGAAGTTATAGGTCGGCGTACCATCGGCGCGGGTGATGATCAGGTCGTCCAGTTCTGTATTGGCAAACTCGATGCGTCCCTTGACTTGGTCATCCCAGGCGACAACGCCATCTTTCGGATTCTTGAAGCGAATGACGGGCGGCACCTCTGCCGGCGGCGTTGGCAAGGTTTTGCCAGCCTCCGGGCGCCAGCGACCGTCGTAGCGGGGTTTTTCCTTCTTCGCTTCCTGCTCGGCGCGCAGGGCGTCGAGCTCTTCACGGCTGGTGTAGCAGTAATAGGCGGTGCCGGCAGCCAGCATCTGCTGGATCACTTCCTTGTAGCGCTTCATGCGCTGCATCTGGTAGAACGGGCCTTCGTCGTGTTCCAGGCCCAGCCACTGCATGCCATCGAGAATCGCTTGAACGGCTTCAGGGGTCGAGCGGGCTATGTCGGTGTCCTCGATCCGCAGGATGAATGTGCCGCCATGACGTCGGGCGTAGGCCCAGGAAAACAGTGCGGTGCGGGCACCGCCGATATGAAGGTAGCCAGTGGGGCTGGGAGCAAAACGGGTGCGGACAGGCTTCATGGGATGCGTGATCTATGCAGGAACAAAGGGTGCTATTCTAGCTGACCCGCGTTTGACCGGCTTGGCGAGTTATGGTTAAATGCGCCCCTCTCAAGGGCGCGCCTAGCTCAGTGGTAGAGCACTGCCTTCACACGGCGGTGAAAAGTCAGATGCCAAGCGGTTTTTCTGGCTGAAGGCGGCAATGTAAGTGTTTGATTTGTAAAGCGTGGGCGGCTAGCTCAGGGGTAGAGCATTACCTTCACACGGTAGGGGTCGGGGGTTCGAAACCCTCGCCGCCCACCACGCAAAATCAATGACTTACGAATGGGGTTGATAACCCTTTACCCAGATTTTTACCCAAACACCCTGGATAGACCCGTCGCTTTGGCGGCATAATCGCTGCATGGCGATAGAAAAATACGTTCGAACTCCACCGGGCCAGAAGGATCCACTGGTTCAATATCGGCTCCGCATTCGCACGAAGGTGGACGGCATCGAAGGCAAAGTCCCGTTTGTCATCGACGAGCTGCATCCAACCCGGGCTGCAGCTTTGGAGGCCGAAGAACGGCACTGGGCGTACATTCGCGGCGGCGGGGCCAGCGACGGCATAAAAGAGGCCATTGTTCGCTCATCCGAGCCTTCGGTCGGCGAACTGCTCAAACTCTATTTCGAGAAGCACACGTCGTTAAAGGCGGAATCATCAAGGGCGACGGAAAAGCTTCGACTCACAAAGACGATACCGGAGACTTGGCTCTACTTCGGTGCACGGCCGCCCGACACAAACCTGTTCAAAGGCGGCTTCAAAACGCTCGAGACTCTCGGCCACTACTACGTGCGTTTTGGTGATCTTCGAGTCTCCGCCTGCGGCAAGGCGGCGGTGATGGACTACATCGCACGGCGGGAGAAGGCAGGCCGCAAAGGTGAAACCATCAGGCGGGAGCTGGTGCTGATCTCGTCCGCGTTTGAACGGGTGTCCGAGCTTTGCGCCGGGTTCGAGGCGAAGAACCCAGTATCAATGCTGAGAGACGAAGAGAAACCCGAGCATGGCGAGCCGCGGGATCGCGTGCTCGACGTCGAAGAAGAGAAAGCCCTGCTCAAGGCCGCCGACGAATACGAGAACCCTGAGGGAGCGTTGGCGTTCCGCCTGGCCCTCGGCACCGCCATGCGGCGCGGCGATCTGTTCAACTTGAACTGGAAGGACGTCGACTGGCATGAGAGGACAATAGGCCTTGCCGCCCACAAGGCAGCCGCCGCTGCGAAGACAAAGGGTCGGAAGCCGAAGCGGCGGACGGTGTTTCTGCTACCCGTTGCTTTTGCGGCCCTGGCCGAGGCGTGGGAGAGGGCCGACAATCCATCCGAGGGAACGGTTTTCACCTACGCCCAAGATGGTTTGAAAACAGCGATCAGGCGAATCATCGAACGCTCAGGCATCGAAGATTTTTCGTTTCACGACCTGCGGCACACCGTACTGACGCGACTTGCCTTGGCGGGCTGGACGCCGCTGCAAGTCTCAAAAACGCAGGACGTGTCCGATGCGAAGCATTTACAAGACAGAGTGTTCTCGAAGCCTAGGGCCCGGGAAATCCACAAAAAACTTGAGGGCGGTGAGACGCTTTCTTCAGAAGATCTCATGACCGTGTCCGGTCATTCGTCGATCCAGATGCTTGGAGCCTACGCAAACATTCGTGCTGGCGACGCAGCCATTGCCCCTGAAGCGTCCGCAGCAAAGCCGGCTTCGCTTCGCGTAGCCCCGACGACCGACGGGTGGTTCGTCGCATCGACCGTCGCCGCCGACGGATCGCTCGTCGAAGCGGTGGGTGCGACGGCCAAGGAAGCCAAGGCACTGCTCAAGGAGCTGCTCGACGACTAGATGAAACGCCCCCTGATCAGGAGGCGTCTGCGATATTCTCATTGGCGGCCCGACGCGGTCACGAGGCCGCTGCCGCTGCTGCCTTCCCTATTAGGTTCCAGAGCGCCCGATGGGAATCTGGACTTTCTGGGTCATGGCATCTTTCGATGGATCTTCGAGCATGCCCTGTAGCATTTGAACTTCAGACTCAAGGTCGGCGAGGGTTTGGAACATCTGCTGAAAGACACCCCTGGGGCGTACGCCCAAGGCCTCACGCTGACGACCTCGATGCACAAGTCCTTCGCCATCGCGAGGCACGCCATGCCGAAAGAACAGTCCGACGAACTGCTCAAGGTCATGGAACGCGCGAACAGGCAGCTCGTCGAAAGCGCCGGGAAAAAGTACGGACGGGCACGCATATCGAAGACGGTCGAGCGGGAGGTCGTCGGGCCGGACGGCAGCGTAAAGTTGGAGAAGACGACTGAAGTCGAGTATCACAAGATTCGGGGTCTCACCGCCGCGACGTTTTTCCACAGCGACGCACGGGGCGTCAAAGGGGACAAGGGGCCACCCTCCCCGAAGAACAGGCCAAGCGGATCATCTCGGAAATCGAAAGGAAAAAATCCAAGGAGCTCGGGTGCGATTTCAAGTTTAGGGACGATCAGGTCGAGACGATCCTGCACGCGACCGATGGCCGAAAGTTCGCTCTCATAAGTGCGAAGGCTGGTACCGGGAAAACGACCAGCCTGACGGCATCCATCGAGATTCTGGAGCAGCAAGGGCGGAAGGTCATCCTGGCCTCTAGCTGGAACAAAGCGGCCAGCCAAATCAGCGCGGACACGAGCAAACTCCGAGGGAAGGAAGTTTTCACCATCGCCCAGTTGAAAGGGCTGGTCGAAAAGGGCGAGGTGAAGCTCGACGGAAAAACGACGGTCATGGTCGATGAGGCTGGGTTGGCCTCGCACGCGGAAATCACCTGGCTCCGCGAGGCCGCGGAAAAATCCGGGTGCTCCGTGCTTCTGCAGGGTGACGAGTCGCAGACCGCCGCCGTATCGACGGGCAAACCGTTCCGCAGGATGGTCGAATCCGGCCTCGTGGAGGTCAAGTCACTGACGGTCATAACCAGACAACGGGACGACGATCAGAAACGGGCGACGCTCGCCGCGAGCCGTGGCGACTTCGCCGAGGCGGTGGACGTCTATAGAAAGGCCGGCATGGTCCAGGACAAGTTCGCAACGAAGGACGCGATGATCGAGAAAATCGCCGCCGATTTCATCGCCTGCTCCGACCCGCTGAACCAAAAAATATGCGTCGCGACGAAGAACGCCGACGTCCAGGCATTGAACGGCGCTATCCGCTCGAAACTCGTCGAAGAGGGAAAGCTCGAAAAAACCGGCTCGTTCGTGTCGGCGAAGGGCGGGAGGAAGGTTGAACTGGCCCAAGGTGAGCGGATCTGCCTCACGGCCCGCCTCGAGAAAAACGAGACCGTCTCGAATGCCCTCCTGCGTCATGCGAAGAAGGCCATAAACCGCTCGATGAAACTCCGCCTCGACACCCGGGCGAAGAAGGAACGGGTCGGAGAAAAGAGCGAGTTCGGGACGGTCACCAAAATAACGGGCGGCGGCTTCTACCTGAGGATGGACGGCCAGAAGAAGGACGTGTTCATCAAAAACAGCGAAGTCCCCGACGTCGCGTACGGTTATGCGGCCACCACATCGAAGCTACAGGGCTCGACGGTCGAAACGGCTTTTCACATGCACAGCAGTTTTTCAAACGCGGCCCTGGCCTACGTGTCCATCAGCCGCCACAAAAAAGCATGTCACATCTACGCCACGGAAGACGAGTCCCGCTCGATGATCAGCGACATGGGTCGCAAGGAGTTGAAGCTCGACGCCCTCGATCTGCTCCCTCCTGAGGAATCAGATCGGATCCGGGCAAACCTCGGCATGCCCTTGGAAGAAGCCAGGGTGATGCTGACAGAGGTGAAGGCAAAAGCGGACGACGCCCTGGCCCGCTCAAGCGTGGACGGAGCCCTCGGGGCCGCGGAAAAGGCCCTGGCGGAAACTGCCGGCCGGGTGAAGCGGGTGTCGGAAGTAGTAAGAAAGCTGGAGGCCAAACTGGCGGCCAAAGAGCCAGACATAGTGGAGGTGTTAAATGGAATCATCGCAAAAGCAAGAACAAAACAAAGCGAGTTTGGAAGGGCAGGTTCTCCAGCCACTCTCCAGGGTGCTGTCGGTTCTCGAGGCCATGCCGAAGGAAGGAAGAAGAAAATGGCTGGAGAGTCCGTCGGGCTTGCCGAGCGTGTCGGTCGGCTGCAGGCGCTGCGACAGCGCGCACTGGATTCTGCCTGATTCAGAACATCACACCACAATAGAGACTTGGGAGTTTTCTCAACCTGCCTAGACGATTGGCCAAACCACCATAATTTCCAGCCCACCACTTGCCGCTGTACCTAAACTCAATTGCGCCCGGTGCAATTCAGCAATTCTTGCCACAATGGCCAGCCCGAGCCCGCTGCCGGGTTGTTCGTGGTGGACCAGTCGGTGGAAACGGCGGAGTACGGCTTCCCGTTCTGCTGCCGCGATGCCCGGCCCGCTGTCGCTGACACAGAGGCGGCATTGCTTGGCGGACTGCGTGATGGTGACCCGAACCACGCCGTTGTTCGGGGTGTAACGGATGGCGTTGTCGACCAGGTTGCGGATCAGGACGCGCAGCCATTCAGACTGGCCACGTACCGTGCAGTTGGTTTCGGCATTGAGTTCAAAGTCGATATTACGCGTCAGAATCTGGTGGCCGAGTTCGGCGCAGACGGCTTCGCTGACTTTGCCGAGGTCGACCGCTTGCGGATTGGGGAGATCAGATTCAGGGTCGAGGCGGGCGAGTTGCAGCATCTGGTCGACCAGATGGGACGCTCGGGTCAGGCCGCTCTGCAGCTGTCCGAGTGAGCGCTCTCGCTCGGCCTCATCTCTGGCCCGCAAGGCAACCTGTAATTGAGCTTGCAGTGCGGCGAGTGGGGTACGGAGCTCGTGCGCGGCATCAGCGGTGAAGCGGCGTTCGGCATCAAGGGTGGTTTCAACCTGCTGGAACAGGCCGTTGATTGCCTCCAGCATGGTGCGGATTTCTTCCGGGGCCGAAGCCGGGGTGAGCGGCTGCAATTGCTGCGGTGCCCGGCTGGCAATTTGCCGGGCGATGCCGTCAAGCGAGGAGAGGCCTTGGCGCGTGGCCAGCCAGACCCAGAGGCCGATTAGCGGCAGGCCGAAGAGGGCGGGGAAAAGCAGGCGCCAGGCAATGTGGCCGATCAGGTCGTCGCGGATGTGGTGGTTTTCGCTGACCTGAACCTGCAGGCTGCGATCCTTGTTCCATTGGCTGAAATGCCGCCAGTGACCTTCCTTGCCGTGGATTTCGGAAAAACCGTCGGTGTTGGTGAGCGGGGTTTCCGGCGCATTGCTCGAGCGCACGATGAGTTTGCCATCGGCCCGCCATATCTGGCATTGCAGGCGGCGCTGGTATTTGTGGGCGACGTTGTCCAGATCCTCAATGTCTTCACCTTCAGCATGGCTGGCCAGCGCGAGCAGGGTTTGGGCGGCTTGCGCCAACTGAGCGTCAAACAGTTCGTCGACCTCATGGTGGGCGTCGATGTAGCTGAAAACCATCGTTGCCAGCCAGGCGGCGGCGACCCCGCCAAGGAGCAGGCCGAGCAGGCGACGGCGCAACGAGAACCAGACGGTGGTCATTTGGCGATGGTGTAGCCGACCCCGCGTAGGGTACGGATCAGGTCGTTGCCGAGTTTTTTGCGCAGGTGGTGGATGTGCACTTCGAGCGCGTTACTGTCCGGTTCGTCGCGCCAGCCGTAAATGGATTGCTCAAGCTGGCTGCGAGTGAGGACACGGCCGGCATTTTCGAGCAGCATTTGCAGGAGCGGGAATTCGCGGCTGGAGAGTTCAATTGGCTGGCCGGCAAGGGTGACGGTATGCGCCGCTGGGTCGAGCGCCAGATCGCCGTGAATCAGTAGTGGCGCAGCACGGCCGGCGCTGCGCCGGGTCAGGGCGCGGATGCGGGCGGTCAGTTCGTCGAGGTCGATGGGTTTGACCAGAAAATCGTCGGCCCCGCTATCCAGCCCGGCCACCTTGTCACCGGTCGCGTCGCGTGCGGTGAGGATCAGGATGGGCATAGTCTGGCCCCGCTGGCGGGCCCGGTTGAGAACTTCCATACCGGAGAGTCGGGGCAGCCCGAGGTCGAGCACGACCAGATCGAAAGCCTCGGACTGCAAGGCCTGATCGGCGCTGTGGCCGTCCTTCAGCCAATCGACAGCAAACCCGGATTGGCGCAGGCCGATGGTCAGGCCGTCGCCAAGTTGTTGGTCATCTTCTACAAGCAGGATACGCATGGCCGGATTCTATCAGTTGGCAATCCACCAACTGGCGGCAGCGACCCAGATCAGCAGTAGCGCAGCAGCAATTGGTCGGGCCGAGGGAATCGCCTGTTCCGGCAAACCACTTTTGAACCCGGTAATCATTGTGCGCACCAGGTTTTCGCCATGCAGCAGGCTGCCCGAGGCAACGCCGATCAGATGGATGATGATGACGGTGAGCATGGTTGCGGCCAGACCTTCGTGCAACTCTTCGAGCCAGTTTCTGCCGAGGTCGTTGTAATTGGCCCAGCCGGCCAGCCCGGTCAGGATACCCAGCCCGAGCAGCAGAATGATGGCCCAGCCACCGGCCGGGTTGTGGCCGACGTGGTGCGCTGGTTCCAGCTTGAGCAGGCCGGCGGCGTATGCCTTGAGCGCGGTTGGGCCGCGAACGAAATCGACAAAGCGGGCGTAGCGGCTGCCGATGAATCCCCAGGGCAAACGGAAAGTTGCCACCGCCAGCACGATGCCGCCGGAAACCGCGTGAACCAGCCGGAAAGTTTCGCTTTCCGCCGTCAGCCACGCAATGATGAAGCCGCCGACCATCAGCCAGTGGCCGAGTCGAACCGGCCAGTCCCAGACGAGAATTTTTTGCATGATTTTCACCGTAGTTCGGGAATCAGGATGTCGCGCTCGCTGTAGTTGCCTTCGGCAGCACCGCGATGGCAGGCCTCACAATTGGCTGCTGATTTGATTCGTGGGTCTTTCCAGTATTTGACTGGAATCTCCCGGTGCTTGCGGATGAAGCGGGCAGTCTGGGTAATGCGTGGCGGTTCGCCGGCACTGCCCAGCTTGCTGATATCGCCTGCATTGCGTTCGAGGAAGCTGGTGATTTCCTGCTGTTTTGGCATGTCCACCGTAGCATCGGTGCCGAAGTGGTCTTTCAGCCCGTTCATCGTTTTGCGCCAGTCATTGGCGGTCAGTAAAGCTGGCTGAAAGGCCATGTGGCAACTGGAGCACTCCGCCTTGTAACTGGCCGGGGTATTGGCCGGGGGCGGCATGCGGTCGGCAAAAGCCGGTAGGGCAAGGCCGAGCAGCAGGGTCAGGATAAGTGGTTTCATTTCAGCGTACCTCGCTCATATAGGCGACAAAATCAGATTTTTCGGCCGGCGTGCAGGCCCGGCCGATGACTTCCTTGCAGTTACGGCCGAACCATTTTTCGGTTTTGGCCAAGTCGGTAAAACGCTCGGCATTGGCGCTGACCGCCAGCGGGCGAACCGCCTTGCCGGTGATCGCGTGCTGCCCCGGTTTCACTGGGCTGTCGGTATGGCAACTGGTGCAGGATGGCATTTTGTCGTTGTTGCTGAAGCGCTGGCGAAACAGGGCTTCTCCGCGTTGGGCCGAGGCCGTAAAGCCGGCTTGCTGGGCGGCGGCTTCGCTGGCGTAGCTCTGGCGAATTTGTTGCGGGGTTTCGGCCTGGCTGGCAAAACTGGTTAGCAGCAGACAGAGGGCGGTGAGGGCTCGCACTGTTATTCTCCTTGGGGTCATCATGGGGAGCCAGTGTAGGGAGCCAGTCTTAAGCCGATCTTAGGCCAAACTTAAGGCCGGCTTAAAGCGGATTTAATCGAGATCCCATAACTGATGGGCGTCGAGGCGCAAGCGGTAGCCCAATTCCAACGCCTCAAGCTGGAGTAGCTTGGCCATCAACTGGGCTTCGTTGGCGAAGCGGCGGGCAGTAAGCAGGTCGTTCAGGCTGCCTTCGCCGAGCTGGTAGGCGCGGGCGTTCATTTCGGCGGCACGGGTCAGACGCTCTGCCGCATGCCGGCTCGATTGCCAGGTGGGGATGGCAGCGGTAGCGGATTGATAAAGACTGGCGGCTTCCGCTTCAATCTTCTGGCGCACGGCGGATTCCCGGTAATTGGCCGCGCTGACCTGCGCCAGCGAGGCATCAGCCGTGGCGCGGCGCCCGCCACCGGGCAGAGGAATGCTGATGTAGGCACCGACAATGTGATCCTCGCCGCCGCGTTCGCTGGAGACATGCATGCCGACGGTGGGGTCGGGCAGCTGGTCGCGGCTGCTGCGGTTGGCGGCAAGCTGGGCTTTTTGTGATTCGCCCCGGGCGATGCCGAGTTCGTGGCTTTGCTTGAAAATGGCTTCCAGCCAGTCATTTTCCTGGCCGGTAATCGCCAAGGGTTCGGCGATCTGGGTTGGTTCGGTTAGTGGCAAACCGGGGAAGCGGCGGCGCAGGTCTTCTGCTGCCGTGCGCTGACGTAGCCGGGCTTGCGCCAGTTGGGTTTCGGCCTGCGCCTGTGCCGCTTCGGACTGGATGCTTTCAAGTTTTGCCGCATCCCCGAGTTGTTGCCGCCGTTGTATTCCCTTGCTTTGCTTTTCAAGCAAGGCGAACTGTTCGGTCCACTGCGCCGCAGCAGTGCTTTCCCTGAGCCAGACGAACCAGAGTTTGAGCAGGGTGCGGCTGGACTCATGCAAGGCATCGCCGTGCGCTGTTTCCGCTAGACCAATCCCTGCTGCGCCGAGTTCGGCGTCGAGCGAGGCCTTACCGGGCAGCCGGATCGGGCGTTCCAGTGCGGCGTTCCATTCGTTGAAACGTTCCTCCGGGTTGAGCGCCGGCTTGCTCTTGCGCTGTTGCCCGCCGAGGCGAACATTCCATTCATACTGGCCAGCTTCAAGCCGGTTACGGTTGGCCGCCTCAACCTGAATCTGGCTGGATGCCGCTTGCACCGTTGGATTGGCTCGCAGCACCCGGGCCACCACGTCGACCGGTGGCAGGTTGGGGGTCGGCTCGGCAGCAAGCGCATAGCTGCTCAGGCCGGTGAGCAGAATGGTGATGATTATTTTCATAAGCGCCCCGACTCAATGACCGGGAGTAGCCAGAAAAAGATGTTCGCCCGTGGCAGGTCGGCCTTGATCAAGGCCAACACCTGACGCATGGCGTCTTCCGGCCCGAGTGTCTGAATCTGGGTGCGCGGCGAATGACCACTGACCAGTTCGCCCGGATCAACCAGGGGAATGATTGCGCCGTGGCCGTCGACCTGACCGGCGCTGAAGCCGCGCACCAGCTCGGGGCGGGAAAGCAGCAGGTCTTCGACATGCTGGGCGACATCGTTGGGCATGATTAACGAAAGCAGGACATCAGCCATTGGGTTTCTCCGAGAAGGTGACGCTGGACTTGACACCGAAGCGGCGGAACAAGATGGGGAGCAGGACCAAAGTCAGTGCGGTCGAGGTGAGCAGGCCGCCGATGACGACAATGGCCAGCGGGCGCTGCACCTCGGAACCGGGGCCGCTGGCGAAGAGCATGGGGACCAGACCGAAGGCGGCGATGCTGGCCGTCATCAAAACCGGCCTTAAGCGGCGTTTCGCCCCTTCGATGACGACTTCGCCGACCGCCATGCCTTTTGCCAGCAGCTGATTGAAGTAGGTCACCATCACCACGCCATTGAGTACGGCAATGCCGAGCAGGGCAATGAAGCCGACCGAGGCCGGGACCGATAAATATTCGCCAGCCAGCAGCAAGCCGAAAACCCCACCGATCATCGCGAACGGGATATTGGAAAGGACCAGCAGCGCCTGACGCACCGAGCCGAAGGTGGAAAAAAGCAGGAAGAAAATCAGCAGCAGGGCGACCGGGACCACGATCATCAGGCGCGCTGCTGCCCTTTGCTGGTTCTCGAATTGGCCGCCCCAGGCCACCCGGTAGCCGGCCGGGAGCTGGATGTCGCGGCCGACGGCGGCCTTGGCATCCTCAACAAATCCGACCAGATCGCGGTCACGGACATTGGACTGGATGACGACATAGCGCTGGGCGTTTTCCCGATCAACCTTGACCGGGCCGTCGATCCGCTCAATTTTGGCGACGCTGGCCAGTGGCACACTGCCGCCATCCGGCAGGCTCAGGCGCAAGGCCGCAAAGTCGGCGGGCGAGGTGCGTAGTTCAGCCGGGCCGCGCAGGACCAGCGGCGTGCGCCGGCCTTCTTCGATCACCGTGCCGACAATGCGGCCTTCGAGCAGCGACTTGAGGTCGTTTTGAACCGCATCGACATTGAGGCCGAAACGTCCGGCAGCAAGGCGGTCAATGGCAATCTTCAGGTACTGCACGCCATCGTTTTTCAGCGTGAAGGTATCTTCAGCGCCCGGCACTTTCTTCAGTGTGGTGACGACCTGTTCGGCCAACTGGTTGAGTGCCGCCAGATCAGGGCCGTAAATCTTGATCGCCAGATCGCCGCGCACCCCTGTCAGCATTTCGGAGACACGCATATCAATCGGCTGGGTGAAGGAAAAGCCCACGCCGGGGAAATCGGCCATTACCTCGCGCAGCTGGTCGGCCAGCCAGGCCGGGTCCGGCTTGCGCCAGGTGCTGCGCGGGTGGAGAACCATGAAGGTGTCAGTCTGGTTTAGCCCCATCGGGTCGAGGCCGAGTTCATCCGCCCCGGCGCGGGCGACGATGGCCTTGATCTCCGGTACGCGCTGCAGAATCGCCTGCTGCACCCGGCTGTCGATGGCGATGGTCTGGTCGATCCCGATTGATGGCAGTTTTTCCAGCTGCATGATCAGGTCGCCTTCATCCATTGTCGGCATAAAGCTTTTGCCGAGTAGCAAAAAAGCTCCGGTGGCGGCGAGCAAACCAAGCAGCGCGCCGATGATGAAACGTCGGCTGTGGGTGAGTGCCGCATCCAGCACGCGGTCGTAAATCGCCGCCAGTTTTTTGACCAGCCAAGGCTCGTGATGAACCCCGCGCTGGATCAGGTAAGAGGCCAGCACCGGGACCACGGTCAGCGAGAGCAGCAGCGAGGCGGAGAGCGCAAAAATAATGGTCAGCGCGACCGGTCCGAACATTTTGCCCTCCAGCCCCTGCAGGGTGAGCAGCGGCAGGAAGACGATGACGATAATCACGATGCCCGAGGTCACCGGCGCGGCAACTTCGCGCGCCGCCCGAAAAATCAGGTGCAGGGTGGGTAGGTTGTCGGGCGCCTCGGCGAGTTGGCTCTCGACATTCTCAACCACCACCACCGCCGCATCGACCAGCATGCCGATGGCGATAGCCAGGCCGCCCAGGCTCATCAGATTGGCTGAAAGCCCGGCCATGCGCATCAGCAGAAAGGTGGCCAGCGCCGAGAGCGGCAGCATCAGCGCGACGACCACGGCAGCCCGCAGGTTGCCAAGGAAGGCGAGAAGCAGCAGCACGACCAGCACAATCGCCTCCAATAGCGCCTTGGCAACGGTGCCGACCGCCCGCTCAACCAGATTGCTCCGGTCGTAGAAAGCTTCGATGCTGACGCCCTTGGGCAAGCTAGGCGCAATCTCGGCCAGCCGTTCCTTGACCCCGGCCACCACCGCTTGGGCATTCGCCCCGCGCAGGCCGAGGACCAGCCCCTGCACCGCCTCGCCCTGACCATTTTTGGTTACCGCACCATAGCGGGTCAGGCTGCCAAAGCGCACCTCGGCGACATCGCCAATTCGCACCACGTTGCCGTCTTTGGCTTGCAAAATGATCGCTTTTACGTCGTCCACCGTAGCAATCGCCCCTTCGGCTCTAACCAGCAGCGATTCCTCACCATCGGCCAGCCGGCCGGCCCCGTCGTTGCGGTTGTTGGTTTCCAGTGCCGCTTGTAAATCCTTGAGGGCCAGCCCGCGCGCCGTCAGGTTTTGCGGCTGGGGAATTACTTCAAAAATTCGCACCTCGCCGCCCAGACTATTGACGTCAGCGACACCGGGAATGGTTCGCAGTTGCGGTCGGATCACCCAGTCAAGCAGGGCGCGTTTTTCAGCCAGCGGCAGATCACCTTCAATCGTGAACATGAACATTTCACCGAGCGGCGTGGTGATCGGCGCCATGCCGCCGCTGACGCCGGGCGGCAGATTGCCCATTGCACTGGCCAGCCGCTCGCCAACCTGCTGCCGGGCCCAGTAAATGTCGGTGCCATCCTCGAAATCAATCGTGATGTCGGTCAGGGAATATTTTGATGTCGACCGCAGCAGGCGCTGATGCGGGATGCCGAGCAACTCCTGTTCGACTGGCACGGCGAGGCGGGTTTCAACCTCGGCCGGGGTCATGCCCGGCGCTTTGAGAATGATCTTGACCTGCGTCGTCGAGACATCCGGGTAGGCATCAATCGGCAGGCCAAGAAACGCCTGAACCCCGGCCGCAACCAACATGGCCGTGAGGACCAGAATGAGCAGGCGCTGGGTCAGTGAAAAGCGGATCAGGTGGGCGAGCATTACTCTTTTCCCACCCCGGTCAGCATCGCCTTGAGGCCGGAACCCCCTGTGCTGGCAACGCGTTCGCCTTCTTTTACCCCATCCACTATGACGCGCTCGCCGCCCTGACTGAGCACCCGGACTTCCCGCGCCGCAAAGCGGGTACCTTGTTCGTTGTTTGCTGCCTGGACAAACACCAGCGTTTTACCGTCGTGGCGAATCAGCGCCGAGGCCGGCAAGGCCAGTCCCCGGTTCTCGGCTCCAGCGATTTCAACTTCAATCACCTGACCGGGGCGCAGGGTTTCGGCGCCCTTGCTGACTTCAGCGCGCAGCAACACCGTTTGGCTGGTGGCATCAACGTTGCGGCCGATGCTGATCAGTTTGCCGCTGACTTCGCTGTGGGCAATTTTGACTGCCATGCCTGCCTTGAGTGGCGCAGCAAAATCAACCGGTGCCTGAATCTCCAGCCAGAGCGGCGCGAGTTTGGCGATGCGGTAGATCAGCGTTGCGGCGTCGACCCGCTGGCCGAGTTGCACGCCTTGTTCAAGCACCACGCCATCCTGCGCCGCAGTTAGGGCCAACGGGCCGCCGAGTTTGCCCGGCGTGACGCCGGACAGGGCCAGCCCCTGACGCCGCTCACTGGCCTGCGCGCTGGCCTGACTGGCGGCAGCGCGGGTGGCTTGCAGGCGCGATTCGGCGATCAGGCCTTCGGCAAACAGCAGCTCGTCGCGCTTGAGATTTTGCTGCAGCAGGGTTGCCTGACTGGCTGATTGCAGCGCATCACGCTGTAATTCCAGTGCCTGCGGGCTGGCTAGATGAGCGACGACTTGCCCCTTTTTGACCACGGAGCCGGGGGCGACGGCGAGCATTTCTATCATCCCGCTCACCGGGGCGGCGACCACCCGCATCTGCTCGTTGGGCACTAAAACCCGTCCCGGCAGTGTTCCGGCACGCAAGGCGCTGGAGTGGCCGACGAGCACCGTTTCTATGCCGAGGGATTTAATCTGGCTGGCTTGTAGCGATAAAGGTTCGACAGCGCCGACAGTGGCAGAAAGCAGTAGTGAACCCAAAATCAAACTCAAAATCAGGCGGTGAAAAGCGGTCATGGCGTGGCCCGGTAAGCATCAGTCACCCAGTCTAGCCAGGCTAAATTAAGCCTGCCTTAAGGGGTGATGCTGCTCTGCGATATTTTTTGACCGGAGTTGTTTTCGTTATTGCCGGGTTGCCGAAAGTGGTCATTGCTCGCTACTTTATTGAATTCCAACCTCACTTGCCGTTTTATCCGGTCGGCGCTGGTGCTACTAATTTTTTAGCAGTTCGTGTGCTTGGTAAAGTGGAAGCGGGATTTGGTTTTAGACAATGGGGATTGCACCGTAACTGGTGATACCTAACTCGCCTCGGTGAGTTGACTTAAGCCACTGTTAAGTTTTGCTAACTATATTGCTCGGATATTCCTACTCGCCTTAAGGACATCTGATGAAAAGTAAACTTACCCTCTTATTGACTGCTCTTGTGCTGTCGGTTTCTTCAAATATCTCTGTCGCAGAAGGTGTCGATTCGCACCATCAGCACGGGCATGGCAGTGTCGAAGCGACCAAGCTTCAACTTAATTCCGGGAAAAAATGGGCAACCGATCAAGTCTTGCGCCTGTCAATGAGCGAGATCAACCAATCGATGGCTAAAGCTTTGCCGAAAATTCACCACAATCAGTTTGGCGATAGTGATTATCAGGTACTGGCAGGAACAGTGAACGAGAGGGTGGCTTACGCAGTAGAGAATTGCAAACTCGAAGCAAAGGTTGATGCCATGTTTCATTTTGTTGTTGCTGATTTGCTGGCTGGTGCTGAGATGATGCAAGGCAAGACAACCAGACCTCGCCAAGATGGTGCAGTGCTAATCATCGAAGCTTTGAAGTCGTATGGAAAATATTTCCAGCATGCAGGTTGGAAAACTGCCCTGTTCTGATACGCTATAATCCTATAGGCGATTCAATCGTACACACAGCAAAAATTCCGGATTTTCTGCGCCAGAATAACGGTAGTTTACAGCTACGGGGAGTTACCTCATGAAAATTGCTGTTGAAACCATCATCAAGACTCCTTGGGTATCTAGGAAACTAGGGGCGATCAGCATTTGGTCGATTTTGTGAGGTCGCCAACGACCGCTTCGGAGCATTCCAGTTCGCTGAACCTGTTTTTCGCTGACTGGCAGCTCTGGAGAAAGCAGGATGACCGGATTATGCACGGAGTACGCATTCGTTAGAAAGGAAAGCTGACGTTCGCGACCTCTCAAGGCTGAATGGCTGGAATGCGGATTGCTGCCCGATGGAGCGCCTCGGGCCAATGGCTGGTCAGGCCGACCAACTGCCCGACAAAAAATGGGGCTGAATGGCAGGTAACTCATAAGTTACCTGCCATTCAAACGCATCAATTTTCGGATGCCGCTACGTCCGCAGTTGGCCGATTTCTGCCTGATGACTGTTTCAGTGTCACCATACCAAGTTGGTCAGGCGCCTAATTTTTGCTGGTCAGCATTGGTGAGAATTCATGATCTACTCACGTGAGATTCCGCAGCCGCCCGCCTCGTTTCCTCCATCCAGGGGTTGGGGGTTGAATTCCGTGCGACGCGGGGCATCGCAAGAAAAGCACCCCTGAAAGCCACCTGAAAACGCCCATACACGCAACGAACGCCGCATCCCCCGTGGGGGTATGCCACATCGGAGTACAGCCCCGAAAAACGCCACAAACGGGGCAAGTCCAAACGGCCCCCGTTTCGGACGGTCGGGCGGTTTTGGATTTGACAAACCGCGGAGGTCCGGTAGGGTGGCAGAAGGATCGGAGAACGCGGCAGCCTTCATACACCTTCCTGTTTATCCGATCTGGAACCCGCCGAATGGCGGGTTCTTTTTTGTCCTGCGACTTGACTCTCGGTTTTGAAGCCGGCATAACTGGAAATGTATGAAGGGCCGCGAAACCAGCGTCGCAATACCTTGAGCCGCAAGGCCAAGTAGCAGCAAAGTCGCGCAAGACGGAAGGCAAGGCGCGCAAACTGAGAAGCAGCACGTGGGAACGGGAGCTTACGGACACCAGGCGGAGGGACGATCCCTGTGCCGGCCCTTACGGGGGAGCTCAGCCGCCACGGAGCCGGAGGGACCAGGCCTGGCGCGGAGCGATCCGCTGAACCCTCCTCGCTGTATGCGTGTCGCTGCGCGTACGGCCCCGGAAAAGTCGTTTTTCTGAGGACAAGCCATAACCCGACGAGCCCAAAAAGCCGCCGGTATGGCTATCCGCCGCCCAGAAAAACCAACCCTAGAAGAAGAAGCAAAACCCGGAATAGAGAAAAACCCAAGTCTTTCTATAGAAAAACCAAGCGTTTCGAACCAAGGCAAGGCCAACCCCAAAACTCAAGAAAAATCGGCGCGCGCGGATTTCGGCCATCGCTGTCGGGGTCGGCCCCGGCGACAGACGGTGTTTCCTGCCTTTATCCATCCTGGGGTTCGCAGCCGTCGACGGTTTTCTCGGGATCGAGGCATTCCCAGAATCCGCCTGCGCAGACGCGAATCTGCATCCGGCATACAATGCCGGGTCGATATTTTGGGTGGGGAATGGGATGGCACGGAGTCGGGGTAGAAGCAAGGAGTCGTTCATTGACACTCTTTTTGGCTTGCCATGGCAAGCCAGCATCGGCCTGGGCGTCGCGGTGTTCATCGGCCTCAAATGGATTCTTCCCGCCGTCGGGGCCGGGAACATGTTTCTGAAACCTATTTCCGCGGCGGCGTCGTCCGTCGCCTGGATCTTCTCGGGCGTTTTTTTCCTGATCGGAGCCCTGGTTTACGCCAAGTCGGTGGCGGGACGCAAAAAGGCCCCCGTTTCGGGCGTTTCCTCGGGGGCTGCGAGAGGGGAGCCCTCTTGGGCAAAACACGCAACCCGAGGGGGCGCTGGCGGGGCTTTGGGAGGGGGAAAACGAGGCCCCCTGGGAGAGCCTCTGGACGTGGGGGCCGAGAAACAGCCGATTGACGCTTACGAGGCGTGGAAGGAACCGAGCATGGGCTCGTCGGAGAAGCCCACGCAGTGGTCCATTGAGCTGATACGGGACATCGAGTGGAAACGGTTCGAGGACGTCTGTCAGCGTTTCTACGAAACGAAGGGGATCAGGAGCGAGACCACGCCGCTGGGCCCCGACGGCGGAATCGACATTCGGCTTTTCCAGGACGAATCGGGGCAAGTCACGTCAATCGTCCAGTGCAAGGCCTGGGGGGAGCGTTTTGTCGGCGTGAAGCCCGTCAGGGAGCTGCTCGGGGTGATGACCCACGAGAAGATCGGCAAGGCGTTTTTCATGACGAGCGGGCGGTTTTCGGACGATGCCAAGGAAGTGGCGAAGAGCAACTGCATCACGCTCATCGACGGCGAGATGTTTCTCATGATGATCCGGCGCCTGCCGGAGCCCGACCAGCGGAGCTTGCTCGACTTCGCCGTGGCCGGGGACTACAAGACCCCCACCTGCCCGGGATGTGGTACGAAAATGAGAGCGGTAGAGGGCAAGGCAGGACGCCCGTCGTTTTGGGGTTGCCACAACTATCCAAGCTGCCGGCAGATGCTTGGAATGAGGCGGGTAGCGTAGCCCGCACGAGATGCTTGGCGTGCTACGATATTGGCTGTGCCCGGTTTTTTGCCCAATATTTTGCCCGGAGCAGATATAAGTCTTTGATTTTTAAGTGGTGGTACTGCCTTCACACGGCAGGGGTCACTGGTTCGAACCCAGTGGTGCGCACCAGACCAGAGACAACTCAAGACCCGCACAGCCCGCGCTCTGCGGGTTTTTTGTTTTTTCAGGCTTGAGGTTTTTGTGGGGAGCCCTGAACTTGAGTAGAGATGTTCTTTTTTCGCGTGACCTTGTCCTGGGCTATTTATGAATCGACTGATTACCGAACTCTCTCGGCTCTATTTCCTGCCTGGACAGGAATGGCAATCATGGCGAGACAGCGACAACGGAAAACGTATTTACGTCGAAGAGGGCGTGCTCACAACTGAAGTCCTTGCCGAACGCTTGATAACTGAGAGCAATGTCGGTCTTGTGCTTGTTAGCCCAAGCGGGATGGTTCGAGCGCTGGTAATTGGTTTCGAAAATGGTGGCGATTGGGAGCAGGTGGCGGCCCTCTATCAGGCGGTTCAGGAAGAACTTGCTTTGCCGGCACCCGCCATCTCGGTTTCTGTCGAGGACGGCTATCAAGTGTGGTTTTCGCTGGCCGAACCGTTGCCCCTGCAGCAGGCTCGTGAGTTCCTGAGTGCGCTCCGACTCAGCTATCTGCCTGAGGTTTCCGCCTCCAGGGTTTTGTTTCGACCAGGTATCGAAGCGCATGCGAATGATGTTTCGCAGCGTGTCTTGCCGTTGATGCAGGCGAATAAAGAGCCTGTCGAGCGCTGGTCAGCATTTATCGACCCCAGAATGGGTAGCATGTTCATCGAAGAGCAGTGGTTGGAAATGGCACCAAACCTCGACAAACAGGCTGCCATGCTCGCCGGGGTCGAGAGCATCGCTATGGATGATTTTCTGCGGGCTTTGAACATCATGCAGGCTGGACCCGAGATGAATCCCGTTCGAGTCGAGAAAGAGAGCTGCTCTGGTGGACAACTTGCGTCTTCGCTCGGCGAACCCGGACGTTTCAATGATCCAAAGGACTTCCTGCTTGCGGTAATGAACGATTCGCATATCGGTGTTGGCGACAGGATCGAGGCCGCGAAGGCGCTTCTGCCGTACTTTGAAGGCGGTACGGCGAAATGATGGAGACAAAATGCGCATGAATTTGAAGGTGCCCTTCGCCGAGAAGGAGCAAGCCAAGAAACTGGGTGCGCGATGGGACTCTGCGCAAAAGGTTTGGTACGTCGAGAAGCCGATTGATATGGCGCCTTTTGCCCGGTGGTCGCCTACCTTGCACGAAAGAACTAATGGTGGCGAAGTCATCAAGTCGCCGAAGGTGTCAGCGTTCATGCAGGAGGGGAGCGGCAAGGTACAAGTGGGGGGTAACTATGTTGTGCAGCCCAAGGTGTGCGACTGCTTGCCCTGGGATTCCTGCGAAAAATGTGCGCACTTGATCCTGAAAAATGGTGGCTAACAGAGTCTGCTACAAACTGATACAAAGCGTTGCAAAGCGTATGAGGTAGTCGAGTCACCTTGATGTGATCATGAATCTTTAACGAGGCCGCTCTGAATAGCCTTGGCTAAAAATTCCATCAATGCCAGTGAGGCACGTCACGCAAGCATTTTGCGTTGGTTTGTGATGAATTTGTAAAATTATTGATTTTTATTGTTTGAACATGGGCGCAGTTTCTGTAGGATTGTTTTTGCAAAACCACAGGGGAGATTTGGCCGAATGAAAGTGAAGTCTTCAATCGAACGCGGTGCACAGTATCTCTGCACCAAACTGGGTGATGTCGTAACAGCCATTGAGCAAGTTGCCGTGGTCAAGGGATTGGCCATGTGGGAAGTCGAACGCAAGATTGGTTCTGGGATCAGGAAGAGACTGATTGTCTCGGAGCGGACTTTGGTGCCTCAACAGTTATCTGCTGCCGGCCTTTCGGTATAGAAACCAAGGGGGCGTTTTCCAGAGTTTGGTTGCTCAAAAATATCGGAAATTTAAGTGGACTTTTTGTATCGGAGGCGTATTCTTAAGCTGAGTTGTGAGCAATTGCAAGTGTAGGCTGAATGGTGCGTTTACTCGAAGACTGGAGGCTCCATGGTTGATGCTCCACCGCAGTTTGACAAGAAAACCACGTAACACCCAAACGGCAAATTGCCGAATGCCTTGGCCCTGAATGCCTTAGCCAAAGATATAAGAAGCCCATGCCCAAATGCATGGGCTTCATGTATTTCTGGGCTCCCGCTTTGTTGTTAAGCCTGTTCCTTGATCAAGTCGCTCTGGGTTTCGCGGCGGCGTTTTCTCGATGAGCATGTCGGCCACGAAATGTCATACTCTGGCCGAGCGTGGTATAGACTCGCAACCAATACTGAAAGTGACGGTTGTTACTCATGTGCAGAATGTAAACTCCGCCAATCCTGTTGATGGTTAAACGCTGAATGAAAATTCTGCTGGTAGACGATTCTCGCGCTATGGCCATGGTTATGAAGGCTCGCCTTGAGTCTTTCGGATATGAGGTTCGGCACGCCATCGATGGCTTAACTGCGCTCGACTATTTCAAGACGGAAAGCTTCGATCTTATTCTGATGGATATCGAGATGCCGGGAATGAACGGTTTTGAGGTAACCACCCGGATCAGAGCCCTGGAGGGTATGGAACCATGGGCTTGGACCCCCATTATTTTCGTAACCGCCACGGATACCCATAGCAATCTGGTGACAGCCATCGAGGCCGGTGGCGATGACTTCATCTCGAAAACCGTTCCTGAAAATGTCCTCCAGGCCAGGATGAAGGCCATGTCGCGGATTGCAGCTTTGCGCCTCCGTCTGTGTTCGGCTAACAATAAACTTCAGGATCAGGCAAATCGAGATGGGTTGACTGGCCTGCTCAACCGACGCGCCATGGACCTGCAGGTCAATGTCGTCTGGGAGCAGGCGCGGCAATCAGGCAAGCCGTTCAGCCTGCTGATGATCGATGTCGATAATTTCAAGAAATACAATGACCAGTACGGCCATCAGGCAGGTGACGACTGCTTGAGGGCGGTTTCCTATTGCATCTGGGAGCAAATTCGGAAGGTGAACGATGGCCTCATTGCGCCTGGATCATTTGTTGCACGTTATGGCGGCGAGGAGTTCGCCGTCGTCATTCCTGATGCTGCGCCCGGGATTCATGCCGGAATAGCGGGCAGCCTTATCGAGGCTGTTCATGGGCTCGGTATTCCCCATGAAGGGAACGTCGGTTTCGGCGTGGTGACGATATCGATCGGCGCGGCCCGCTTTCCATTGGCTGAGGGCGAAATCAAGGCGATATTCAACTTGGCCGATGAACTGCTCTACAAAGCCAAGGGCGCTGGACGCAACCGAGCAGAAGTGGCTTGAGCGCTCAGGTAGATAATCAGTGCGCTCTTTGTCTTGCACGATCCAGTGAACGCTTCGAATGGTGGCGACGGCAGCAACGGGAAACGGCAAATGGCGTTGCCTGACGCATCTTCCACCCGTGGATGATTCGTTCGCTTGGGATAGCGGAAATTTTAATTTTGGCCGTTTTTCCCTGTTGACCGTGGCGATCAGAAAATAATTGGGTCGCTGACCACACCAGCCAATGTCAGCCGTTCAATTTCTTCTGCCGACACTCCCAGCGCAGCGAGGCGTTCGCGCGAGTGTTCGCCGAGCAGCGGCGGCGCGGTCTGGATGGCCCCGGGGGTGCGCGAGAGTCGGGGTGCGGGTGTAGGTTGCAGGACGCCAGCTACGTCAGCGAAAGACTCGCGAGCAATGTTGTGCGGGTGGGCCGGGGCGTCGCTCATGCTCAGCACGGGCCAGACGCAGTCGTCGGTGTCGTCGAACAGAGCGCTCCAGTGCTCGCGCGGCTGGGCCTGGAAAATGCTGGTCAGGCGTTCCTTCATGGCCGGCCAGCGGGTGGTGTCGTACTGCTTGCCGCTGAAGTCCGGGTTATCGACGAGGCCGAGGCGTTCAACGAAGGTTTTATAGAACTGCGGCTCGAGCGGACAGACGCTGATCCACTCGCCGTCGGCGCACTGGTAGACATCGTAGAACGGGGCGCTCGAGTCGATCGCGCACTGGCCTTTCCATTCGCCCAGCGCTTCGAGATTGAACAGGCCGTGGGCGAGGACGGCGGCGCCTTCGCACATGGCAGCATCGATGACCTGTCCTTTGCCTGACCGCTGCGTTTCGATCAGGGCGCAGGCGATACCCCAGGCCAGCATGAGGCCGCCACCACCCATGTCGCCGACCAGCGTCGGCGGTGCCCACGGTGCGCCGCCATGGCGACGGCCGGTGTCGAGCACGCCGGCGATTGCCGCGTAGTTGGCATCGTGGCCGGCGCGCGGGGCGAGGGGGCCGGTCTGCCCCCAGCCGGTCATCCGGCCGTAGATGAGGCGGGGATTGTGCGTCAGGCATTCGTCCGGACCGAAACCGAGGCGTTCCATGACGCCGGGACGGAAGCCCTCGATCAGCACATCGGCTCCCTCGATCAGCTTGAAGACAAGGGGCTTGGCTTCCGGGTGCTTGAGGTCGATGCACAGCGATTTTTTGCCGCGGTTGGCCACGGCTTTGCGCCCGCCGCCGAAAAGTTGCGAGGCGAAGGTGCCGCCAGCGCGTTCGAGTAGCGTGACCTCGGCGCCCATGTCGGCGAGCAACATGCCGCAGAACGGCCCGGGGCCGATGCCGGCGAACTCGACGACCTTGATGCCGGCCAGCGGGCCGCGAAGTGGGGGCAAAGGGTTGTTGGACATGGTGTTGTCTGGAAGCTGATGGTAAAGGCGGAGAACATATCACCCCGCGCTCGTCGGTTGGGCATCGTTCGCAGTTTCGGCCGTGCGCAGAATCGCTGCACCAATCATCAAAGTGACTTGGCAAGATTCCACGCTCATGAGTCTATTCGTTGCCCGTTTTTGCAGCAGCTTACGCCTACCGCACTCGCCAGGCCTGGCCCCGCTCAGATCCTGAAGCGGCCTACTGCCTCGCGTAGCTCACCGGCCAGTCCATCGAGATGTCGCGCGGTGTCGGCGGCGTTGGCGGCGGCGGTCGTGTTTTCTTCGGTCATCTGCGCGATCTGCTCGATGCGCTGAGCGACTTGTTGAACCGCCTCATCCTGCTCTCGAACCGCGTCAGCGATATTGCGCACCGACTCGGTCATCCGGTCAGTATCGGCGCTCGCGGCATCGAGTGCGCTGGTTGAGGCAATGACGCGATCACGCGTTGTTTTGGCCGTCTCATTTGCTTCTTGCATACGGGTTACCGCGCTATCGACTCTGGACTGAATGCCGCCGATCAAGCCGGAGATTTCGCCGGTCGCCTTGGCGGTGTTTTCGGCGAGCTTGCGTACTTCGTCGGCCACGACCGCGAAGCCACGGCCTTGCTCTCCAGCGCGCGCTGCCTCGATGGCGGCGTTGAGAGCCAACAGATTGGTCTGGTCGGCAATGTCCTTGATGGTTTGCACGATGCCTTCGATCTGGCGCGAACTGTCCGCGAGACGGGCAACGTCGCCGCTTGCTTCCGATATTTTGCAGGCGAGTTTGTCGACGTCTGCGGTGGTGTCCCGTACGGCGGTGAGTGTTTGGTCAATATCGCCACGCGCGCGCGTCGCGGTCTCATTCGCCGAATGAGCGTTGGTGGCGGTCTCGGAAATGCTTACCGAGGTTTGTTCGACGGCGGCTGCCACGGCCGAAGCGTGTTCAGATTGCGCGCCGGAGCTTTTTTCCACCTGAGCGCCGGCGGCAGCCATGGAGCGGGCCGCATTGGCGATGGCTTCGGCAGATTGGCGCGTGTCGCCGACCATCGCCCGCAATCGGGTCTGCATGTGGTTGAAGGCGTTAACCAGGCTGCTCGTGTCACCTGCTGCTACTGGAATGCTGGCGGTTAAATCACCGTTGGCAATGCTCTCCGCCAGTTTGGCAACAGCTGCAGGTTCGCCGCCGAGCTGGCGGAGGAGATTGCGGGCGATTGCCACCGAGATGAATAGCATCGCCAAAACAGCCACGACGGCGACTGCGATGATCTGCGTCTTTTTGCTATTGCTCTCGGCCGCCAGCTGCTCTTGAGTCTGCTTTGCTTCTCGATCAAGTAGGGCAATGCCGTCGAGCAAAGCTTGACGAAGCGCTCGCCAGGCTACCGTTTCTTCCTTGTTGAGACGTGTTTTGGCTTCTTCGAAGCGGCTCGCGGCAACATCGGCCAGCACCGCCTCGCGCGCGGCTCGCTGTGTGTTGGCGAGATCGTCGAACTTGGCCACCATGGCTGCGAGGTCTGGCCGCGCTGTGCTGGTTTCCTTGGCTGTATGCAGGGCAGCCTTGAATTCGGCGAGCGCCTTGTCGAGATTGTCGTAGGAGGTGCGCTTGGTCGGGTCGAGCATGATATTGCGCAAGGCCTGTCCGCTTTGCAGACCTTGTGCGTACATGCTGTTGAAAGCGGCCAGGCGCACTGCATCGCGGGCAATGTATTCGTGGAAACGGGATTGACTGGCCTGAAGTGCAAACAATGCAACCAGCAGGGCAACCGCGAATAGCGTAAGGCTTACCCCGGCTAGCAGCAGCAACTGCGAACGAACTTTCAAAGCTGCGAACATGGTGTCCCCCGGGTGGATTGGTGCAGAGTATGGATTAGTAAATAATGATATACGAGGCGCCTCCCGATGGCGAGATTCATGTTTTTCATCGCCATGCCATTTTTGTCGGTTCAGGGATCGAGGAGATTGCATGCTCTCTCGGCATCTTCCATTCTTTTGCCGAGTCAATTGCTCCTCGTTGTCGGTACCTCGATTGCAGTCGGAAGCTCTTCTGAAAATGCTGCGCAATAGAAATTTATCTAGAGTGTGTGGACATGTGTAATTAATGGTCTGTTCACAAATGGATAATTGTGTTTACATCCTGTTTTTTGGGCTGAGGACGGGATGCCGAGATTGTTATTACGCGACGACCAATGGTTGCGAATCGAACCAATGCTGCATGGCAAAGCCGGGGATCG